>CAZPCR010000417.1:0-3180 GCA_964585035.1 uncultured Anaerolineaceae bacterium | reverse complement strand
TCAATGAAATTCTATCACCGCAGATGTATTACAGAGGTCTGTTTAATTAACTAATCCGATATTTTGTTTTTTACCCTATTAATGAAAAAAACCAATTTAGAGATTTATCCAAGAAGCAGTAAAAACGCGCAGGTGGACGAGAGCCGCATCCCAAATGGAGGCGTGACTTGTTCCTATGCGATGAAAAATTAACAAAATATTTACATTCCAAGCTTTGACAAATCGCCTTTCACCTGCTATACTGAGTTCAGTTGGAAATTGACTTTCACTGCCTTTTTGGTAGTTTTGCAAGACCCTTGGAAAAGCACCAAGTACAAGTAATTGCATGTGTGGCACGAACAGCCCCGCTGGAGTCTTCATTCCATCGGGTATTTTTTTGTATAGCATGAAAGTGACTTTAACCGCCAAAGGCGGATAAATATATCTTATTAAATAAGTGAGGAAAAAACAAACTAGTATGACTAAGCACGGAAAATTGAAGATCATTCCCCTGGGTGGACTTGGGGAAGTCGGAAAGAATATGACCGCCTATGAATTCGATCATAAGATCATCATCGTCGACGCAGGCATCATGTTCCCCGAAAACGATATGCTCGGGATAGATTATATTATTCCCGATTATGAGTATGTTCGAGCCAGAGCAAATCAGGTAATCGGAATTCTCATTACCCACGGACATGAGGATCATATTGGCGCAATACACCACGTCCTAAATGACATCAAAGCGCCTGTGTATGCCACTGCCCTGACGCGCGGCTTGATCGAAGTCAAGCTTACACGTAATGGGTTCTCGGGTAATGCCCTGCTACACACGATAGAGGCTGGGCAAACCATCGAGCTTGGCCCCTTTAAGATCGAGTTTTATCACATCTCCCATTCCATTCCAGACGCTGTCGGGCTGGGTATTACCACGCCGGCTGGTCTCGTCGTTCATATGAGCGATTTCAAATTCGATCTCACTCCTGTAGATGGCTGGCCGACTGATTATGCCAAGCTGGCGGAGTTCGCTCAACGCGGTGTTGATCTCTTGCTGTCCGATTCGACGAATGCAGAACGCCCGGGTTGGACACCGTCGGAAATGGTGATCGGCCCGGCTTTCGATAAGGTATTTGCCGATGCAGAAGGGCGAGTGCTTATAGCGACTTTTGCATCCCTGATCTCGCGCATCCAGCAGGTAGCCGATGCGGCTGCCAAACATGGACGCAAAATGGCCCTGGCCGGTCCCAGCATGATCGACAATGTCAAGATCGCCCGCAAACTCGGTTATCTCAATATTGCCGATGAGCTACTCGTCCCCATTGACCAGGCACTTAACATGCAGGGCCATAAATTGGTTATCATGTGCACCGGTTCGCAAGGTGAGCCTACCTCCATTATGGGGCGTTTATCCACTGGCACAAATCGTCAGTTCGACCTCAAGCCTGGTGATACGATCGTGCTTTCTTCGCACCCTATCCCCGGCAACGAAGAGACGATCAGCAAAACGATCAACCGTCTCATCCGACGTGGTGCGACGGTCATTTATGACGGCGTCCTGCCGATCCATGTTTCGGGACACGCCAGCCAGGAAGAACTTAAGTTTCTTATCAACCTGGTGAAACCAAAACACTTCCTGCCCATTCATGGTGAACTGCGCCAGCTTACACGCCACGCAGTCCTTGCCGAACAAGTCGGGATCCCGAAGGAGAACATTCTCGTCGTAGAGAATGGCCAGACCGTCGAGCTCGTCGGTGGCAAGGTCAGACTTGGTGAGCGAATTCCTGGTGAATATATCTTCGTGGACGGTGAATCTATCGGAGATATTGACAACGGTGTTATGCACGAACGCGAAATGCTAGCGCAGAATGGAATTCTTCTCGTTGACATCAGCCTGGATAAACTTACCGGAAGGTTGCTTCAGCAACCTGAGATTATTACGCGAGGGTACGTTTCGCCTCAGGACGCGGAAAAATTGATCCCTGAGGTCCGCAAACGTGTTATGGAGGTTGTCAACAGCGGTGGTCTGGATAACGAGAAAGAAATTGTAAGCGCAGTTAAAAGCTACCTGCACGAAATGGTGAAACGCAGGCCAATGGTCTTCGTAACCTTGAGCAGGCCTTAACAATCAAATGCCCGTCATTTCAAAATGGCGGGCATTTCTTCTTAACTAATAATATCCACCGTTCCATAGTCTTAAGTCCGCGATCAATTTGGAATTTATAAACCTGCGGGACATTAGCATAAAGCGAAATATTAAAGATCTTTTTTTTCCACCTCCCGCGCGATTTGACGATCGATCCGCCCCATCGGATAATTCTCCAGTTCAGATACTTTTACCCAGTGTAGGTTTTTATTATTAGGAATTGTTATTAACTCGCAAACAAAAGGATGTACCGCTACACCAAAGTGGCTATACGCATGATTAACTATACCCAGAGCCTCTTTTTTTTGGACTTTTATTCCATATCCAATTTTCAAGGCATTTGATAACCTCCTGGCTGGATTACCCTCTACCCTGCTGTTTGGGAATTCCCACATCCCGCCAAGTAGCCCTTTTGACGGACGTTGCGCCAACAACACACGCCCTTTCCTGATAATCACACCTGCCGCAGATACGTAATGTGGCGTAGGCTTCTTGGCCTTTAAAATAGGACGCTGTTCCTGCGTCCCGTCTTGACGAGCTTTACAGATATTCGTGAGTGGGCATATTTTGCAGCGAGGATTCTTAGGTGTACAAATCGTCGCGCCCAGATCCATCAACGCCTGGTTGTAATCAGCGGCTTCGCCTTTGGGTAAATACTTCGCAGCGAGACCCCATAATATTTTTTCGCCTCCGGAAGAATCGGCGGGTTCTGTTATATTAAAAACCCGCGCAAACACTCGACGCAGGTTTCCATCAAGCGTTGGTTCGTCCATACCAAACGCCATGGATGCTATAGCGCCAACGGTATATCGCCCAATTCCTGGCAAAGCTCGTAGTTCATCTAAATTTTTTGGCAATTCACCGTTATATTTTTCTGAAACGATTATTGCCGCATTGTGTAAATTTCGGGCACGGCTGTAATATCCCAATCCCTCCCAAGCGTTCAAGACATCCTTCTCACTGGCTTTGGATAACTTCTCGATAGATGGGAATAGCTCCATCCATCTTTCGAAATATGGAATAACCGTCTCCACCCTTGTTTGCTGGAGCATGATCTC
>CAZPCR010000416.1:0-3197 GCA_964585035.1 uncultured Anaerolineaceae bacterium | reverse complement strand
GGAGCTGCCGGGGGTTGGGTGGTAATGATGGCAGGACTCAAATGCTTTATATCATTTACCGCTAAAAGTTCCGCATGAGTGCCTTCGACTTTGAAGCGGGTGAAAGAACAATTGCTGACGGTGGTACGCCACCAATGCCAGCGCCTTTCGGGTAAAAACCATGACAGCGCGGCCGAGACGACCCCGGCGTGCGCCACTACCGCGACTCGTTGGTTCGGGTGGTGGGCCAGAATTTCCAATAATACCGCCGAAACGCGGCCCTCGATGGGCCATTGAATAGATACCCCTGCGCGGGCATCCAGATAATCTTCAATGGGATCGGCGATAGAAAGGATCTCTAAAATTACCAGGGCGGGCAGCTCCCTCATCCGCACTTCCTGTATGCCGTTCCGCAATTCCGCGTTCTGTCCGATCTTCGAACCGATAAGGCGCGCAGTTTCCTGCGTACGGCGCAGGGGGCTGGAATAAAAACCATCGAGGTGGTTTTCAGGAGCGCTAAAGTACTGGCCGGTCTGCGTCGCTTGTTCCTGGCCAAGAGGGGTCAGAGGTGCATGGAAGTAATCCCCGTTTACGCGCACGGCATTGCCGTGCCGGATCAAAATAAGTTCGGTTGCCATTAATCCAATCTCCAGAATATACAGACGTCCGTCTGTTGAACCTTAAAACCAGTGAGTCGATCAACCATGATGATCGATGCAGATAAGGCGACCATTCAGGATCAGGATAGGCGACCGGACAAATCTCACATCACCCGTAAAATAATGATAACTACTGATAGTGCTACCGCTTCGCGTCACAAGGGCCCCACGCCGACCGTCCCCTAAAGGGATGGAGATTACAGAAAGCGTGAGTAAATACAAATAATGATCACTTGGACACTGAGGGCTCAGGCTTGGGCAATTTACTGTCAACTTTTTCCGGCGGTTTTTCCACGCCTGTGCCTGTTTCCGGCTCAGGTGCGATCACTCGCAACGCACCCGGAAGTACCTTGATGCGAGCCGTACCCTTTCCCAAAAGTATGCCCTCCGCGGCAATATCGAGTTTGGGTGAAGTTTTCACCTTTATTTTTTTTGCCTGGTAGCGTTGAATGGCACCATCCGGGACCGGAGTCTCATTCGCTGTCCTGGCGAAATAACTGAGCACCTGGGCTTTGCTAAACCCCGGATAAACGGAGATATCCAGAAGCCCGTCGTCCATGGAAGCATCGGGAGCCACAAGGTTCCTTACGCCGACCAGGGGAGAGTTGGCGATCGTCACCAGCATCGTTTCCACTTCGATCTTGCTTTCATTATCGAGGGTCAAATATACTTTTGGTTTCGATTTAAATTTCAAGAAGGTCATGATCCCATCCGCGAGGCCCGAATAGCTGCCGTTGGGAACTCCCTTGATCATCGGGAAGATCGTAGCGGTCAGGCCGATGGCTGCCATCATCATGAAATAGAACTTTTTTCTTTTCGAGGTGCTGATCTGACCCAGATCAAGATTGCGGGTATGCCCGGAGGCGATCAAGGCACAGGCTTCCTTCAAATCCTCGGGGATCCCCAGGCTCCTGGCCATATCGTTGGCCGTCCCGGCCGGGATGATACCCAGGCGCACCTTTGAACCTGCTATTCCGCGAATAACCATGCCGAGCGTGCCGTCGCCCCCCATGGAGATCACAAGATCATAGCCGTCTTTAACTGCTCTCTTTGCGATGGGGATCGCATTTATTTTTGGATGAGCCAGGGCTACGTCGACCTTCAGGCCGAACTCCTCCAAATACTCTGTAACTTGCAAAAGTTTTGCGGCTGATTCCGACGGTTTCCCGGCGCCCGGATTGGCAATCAATTTAGCGCGAAGGGTTTTATTTTTCTTTGGCATGTCAAATCCTTCTTACAAACAATTGGCAGCAGGAATGATCCCGCCGGATCTTTTTTGTATCTTTCAGGCTGCGGCCGCCGCGGCGACAGGCTGACGGACGAAGAAGCGTGTCTTGCCCCAACGATAAAACCAGATGATCACCACCAGGGTGAGAGTGGCTAACAAGTACGCTCCCACCACGTCACTGGCCCAGTGCTCGCCCGAGTATATGCGTGATGGGCCGATCAGGATGATGATGCTCCCAAAGATCACCAACAACACACCACGCTTGATGGAAGGTTTCATCAAGCTAAAAGCCAGGAACCAGATGAAACCAAAAAAAGCGACATAGAACATCACATGCCCGCTCGGGAAACTGTAGCTGTTGAGAGTAGCGAGGACACCCACCATGGCCGCTGTGGGACGCGGTCGCTGGATAAGATCCTTTACGAGAACGTTGATCCCTGTGGAAAAGACCGCTGCGATCAACGCCGCCACGCTTTCCCAGTGCAGACCCAAAGCGTAGATCACCAATACAGACAGAAGTACGATGATCCCCGACTGCGGACCAAAGCCCGGCCAGCTCACTGCGGCCATCAGTCCACTAAAAAGAGGGAACGTAATTAATTGAATGCCACGCGTTATCTGAAGATCGATCGGGAAAGAAGGCATCGTTTTGACCAGGAAGGTCAAAACGGCAAATGCAACCGTGATCAACAACAACGCAACCTGGAATACCACTGCCCGGTAGCGCCGGGCCGGAGCCGAGGCAGTTTCGGCGTGGGCGGCCTTGTGAGCAACCTGTACCATCTTTTTAACGGAGGCAGGCTTGGGCGCCGCCTTTTCGATCTTTTTAAAGGGAGCGGCCTTGTGAGCCGCTCCCTTATTCTTTTTAACCGATTTTTTGTTTTTTGGCTCTGTCATTCTTCCTACTTTTATCCAACCGTCTGGTTCTAGCTGATTGAGGACCTGATCTTATTATGATGATCATTTTCCACAGGAACAGGGACAGGAACAGGCGTCATTTTAGATCCGTCTTCCTTAAGGATCACCAGCCCCGGACTTTTCTCCGCGGTAATTACGCGCAAGGCAGCCGGAAGCATCTTGATCGTTACCGTGCCTTTGCCCAACTCGATCCCATCAGCCATAACTTTCATTTTGGGGGTGGATTTAATCTTAATCTTATGCGCCTGGTAACGTTGGACCTTGCCATTCCCGGAATAGCCTCCGTCCATCACTTTGGCATAATAGCCGAGCAGCTCGGCTTTACCAAAGTCCTGATAAACCGAAATGTCCAACAGGCCATCCTGTAAGGAGGCATTGGGAGCCACCAGGAATTTTTTTCCGAAAACAGGTGT
>CAZPCR010000415.1:0-3203 GCA_964585035.1 uncultured Anaerolineaceae bacterium | reverse complement strand
TGTATTTTGGGCAACCACGATGTGGCCGTCATGGGCCGAATGGCTTTGGAAGCCTTCAACGGCGATGCCCGCCGTTCGCTGACCTGGACCGAAAAGGTACTGTCTGCGGATGCCATGGATTTCCTAAAAACCCTGCCACAAAACGTAAAAGTGCGCGACGACGTAACCCTGGCCCACGGCAGCCCGCGCGACCCGGTCTGGGAATACGTGCTCAACACGCTTTCGGCAAGGTTGAACTTCGACCATTTTGAGACCTCATTATGTTTTGTGGGACATACTCACATCCAGAGCATTTTCCAGCTGGATAAGAAATCAGACCGTGTCACGATGGGAACCACGAAAGTGGACAAGCTGATCGTGCTCACCCAGCGCGCCATTATCAACCCCGGTTCGGTGGGACAGCCGCGCGACCGCGATCCACGCGCGGCCTACGCCATTTACGACAGCCAGGCCAAAACCTGGGAAGCGCACCGCGTAGAATATAATATTGCCGAGGTACAGCGGCGCATCCGTGAGGCAGGCTTGCCCGAAAAGCATGCGGTGCGGCTGGCCGAGGGTTGGTAATCACCGAACCAATTCCACCTGCGCGGAGCAATGCAAAAGGATTAATAGTCCACTGAAGTTGCCCTATGAGTAAATGACAGAGCTACGGGACGGAACTTTTAGAAGTGCATTTCGTCTAAAGAACAAATAATATTTGTACTCATCCTTGAAGGAGGACGAAATGAAACGCTCCCTTTTTGTTATTAGTGTCATGATTGCAATGCTGGTCCTGGCGGCTTGCGCTCCCGCTGCAACCCCGGCCCCCTCCGCGCCCCCCGCCATCGCAAATGGCCCGGCTTTGGGAGGTGCATTGCCTGCTCCACAAGATTCGTTCGCACAATCGAGTGATACCACAAAGTCCACAGTCCAAAACTCAGCCAGCGCGCCGACAGACAACACAACCACAGATACCACCCGGCTGGTCATCCAAACCGCGGATCTGAGCATCGTCGTCAACGACGTGAACACTCGCGTCCAAACCATCCAGGATATGGTCAAAGCCATGGGCGGGTTCGTAGTATCGGTCAATATCTCCCAGACCTATGCAAGCGACGGTGTAAAGGTTCCTCAGGCACAGATCGTTGTGCGCGTGCCGCAGGCCAGCCTGGATGACGCACTTACTCAAATCAAAAAGGGTGTGGTGGACGTCCAGAACGAGACACGCAGCGGACAGGATGTCACCGACCAGTATGTAGACTTGCAGTCACGCCTCACAGCCAAGGAAGCGGCTGCAGACCAGTTGACCAAGATCATGCAGGACGCGACCAAAACCCAGGACGTTCTGGCTGTCTATGGCCAACTGGAGCAGATCGACAGCGACATCGAAGTGTTGAAGGGCCAGATCAAATATACCGAACAATCCGCGGCTCTATCGTCCATCAGTGTAAACATTATCGCGGCAGAGACCATCCAGCCGATCGTCGTCGCGGGTTGGAAACCCCAAGGCGTGGCGCGCGATGCACTCCGGGACCTGATCTCCTTCTGGCAGGGCTTCATTGACTTCCTAATTCGCTTCTTCCTGTATGTCCTGCCCCTGCTCATCACTATTGGCATTCCGATCTTCCTCGTAATCCTATTACTCCGCTGGATCTTCCGCATAACCCGCAAGCCACGACCAGAGCAATCAGAAGACATTAAGAAATAACATATCCATCCAGACAGCTTCGTCCCAGGTTTTCAACCTGGGACGAAGGATGTGGGAAAAATGAATGTGTGGGGCGTACGCCCCACACATTCATTTTTCCGGAACCTTTACAGATGATCGTCTCTTCCGGAGAACGGTTATAATTTTTTTTAAATGGAAAAACTCGTACAAAGCGCGCAGGATCTCTTTCACATCCATCTCACGGGGCGACAGGTGATGGCTCTCCTCACATACGAGCGCGAACTGCTCGACTGGAACCAGAAATTCAACCTGACCGCCATCCGGGATGCGGAGTCGATACGCACCAAACATTTTTTAGATTCATTTTCCTGCATTCTGGCGTGGGAGGCGAACCCGCCCAATCGTCTTATCGATGTTGGCACAGGTGCAGGCTTCCCCGGCCTGCCCCTAAAGATCCTGTATCCAGGTATGAAGCTGACCCTGGTGGAGTCGGTCGGCAAGAAAGCCATGTTCTGCGAGCACATGGTCCGTTTGCTGGGGCTTGAGAATGTGGAGGTGATCAAAGGCCGCGCTGAAGAAACAGGCCAGCTGCCCGGGCATCGCGAAAAATATGATTGGGCCGTGGCGCGCGCTGTGGCAAATATGAATGTGCTGTGCGAGTATCTATTGCCGTTCCTTAAAGTGGGTGGGACGATGATCGCTCAAAAAGGCGAAAGCGGGCCGGCAGAGGCCCAATCAGCGGAGAAAGCCATGAAGCTACTGGGCGGGAAATTGAAGCAGGTGGTGCCTGTTAATTTGCCCGCAGTAGCCGATGACCGTTATCTTGTGCTGGTGGAAAAATTTGCGGCCACGCCGCCCAAGTATCCGCGCAAGGCGGGTATGCCGGCGAAACAACCCCTATGAGGACAGCCCCCGAGGTCTTAAAGACCTCGGAGGTCTGACTCACTTATCCACGACCGTGATCTTGTCTTCCTTATTGGGGATAATACACAGGAATTCGAACGGCTCATCCCCTATGTTTTGATAGGAATGGATGGCGCCCTCGGGGATGAACACCACGTCGCCTGTCTTGACCTGATGGGCCTCATCACCTATGGTGATAGTGGCCTGACCGCGCAGCACATATTGTTCATGCTCCACCGTGTTGGTATGGCGCGGCATACCTCCGCCTTTTTGCATGGAGAATTTGCGCAAGGCAAAGTTTGGGCCTTCCTGCGAGGAGATCAGCACCTGGATGGTGGTGTCTTTGCCTGCGGCCACATTATTAGCTTCGACATCTTTTGCGTGTTTAACCGGCATGGTCTTATCCTTTCTGTGCCTATATAATCATACCTACTCACATCCCGTCCCACGCTTTCAGCCTGGGACTAAGAATTCCGCGCAGGAAATTCACCTGCACCTCCGGAAAAAAGATATGTGCAGGGCGTACGCCCTGCACATATCTTTTTTCCGGGTACTTCATGCCAGGGCTGTAAGTAATTATTTGGCAACTACCAACGACAATCAAGATTTCTGAATGGTTCCTTCTTCTACTTTCCAGACCTCCGACTTCTCC
>CAZPCR010000414.1:0-3213 GCA_964585035.1 uncultured Anaerolineaceae bacterium | reverse complement strand
CTCAAGGCCGCCGATCCCGGTAATACATCACCGATCCCGGTGGACCTGGTAACAGCCTCGGGCAGCGGACTCGACCCGGATATCAGTATAGCGGCCGCGTTATACCAGATATCGCGCGTAGCCAAAGCGCGCGGCATGAGCGAGCAGGCAGTCCACGATCTTGTGAACCAATATACGACTGGACGACAACTCGGGATCCTGGGTGAGCCGACTGTCAATGTCCTACTATTGAATTTGGCGCTGGATGGGATAAAATAAATCCTGATGAATTCAGGCCCGCGCCGCCCAGACCCCGACCAACTTCTCGCACACGTGCAAGCGGAGGAGGAGTCTGCACGACGCGGGCATCTTAAGATATTCCTTGGATATGCGGCGGGCGTGGGCAAAACATATGCCATGCTCGAAGCCGCCCACCAGCGCAAAAGGGAAGGCATGGATGTAGCCATCGGTTACATCGAGACGCACAAGCGGGCCGAGACGGAGATGTTAGTGGCGGGATTGGATATCCTGCCACGCAAAACGATCGAATATCACGACGTAACACTGACCGAAATGGATGTGGACGCCATCCTTATCCGCCATCCGGCGCTTGTGCTGGTGGATGAACTGGCGCACACCAACGCACCCGGTTCGCGCCATCCCAAACGTTATTTGGATGTGGAGGAACTACTCACAGCGGGGATCGACGTTTATACAACGCTAAACATCCAACACCTTGAAAGCCTCAATGATGTGGTTGCGCAGATCACAGGCGTGATGGTGCATGAGACGATCCCTGACCGCGTGATCGACGAAGCCAGCGAGTTGGAGCTGGTTGACCTGCCACCCGAAGAATTGTTAACCCGCCTGCGCGAAGGGAAAGTTTATGTGCCTGACCAGGCTGCGCGGGCGATCCAGGATTTTTTCCGCCAGGGAAATCTGAACGCCCTGCGCGAAATGACCATGCGACGGGCCGCGGCACGGGTCGACGACCAGATGCGCTCCTATATGGAAACGCGGGCCATCGAGGGTCCGTGGGCGGCAGCCGAACGGTTGATGGTGTGCATCAGTCCCAACCCGCTCGGTGAGCGCCTTATCCGCTCTGCCCGGCGGCTGGCCGATGAACTTAACGCGGAGTGGCTAGCGGTGTATGTCGAGACCCCGCGCGACAGCACACTGCCGCAGCAAAAACGCGACATGGTATCTCGTTCCCTGCGCCTGGCAGAGGAACTCGGAGCGCGTTCCTTTACGCTGCTATCGACCGGTTCCATGAACAACCTGGTGCAGACGATCGTGGACTTCGCACATAAAAATAATGTCACAAAGATCGTAGCCGGTAAGCCGATGCGTCCCGCCTGGTATGAACGCCTGCGCGGCTCGCTAGTGAGCAATCTCATCCATATGAGCGGCGATCTCGATATTTACGTGATACCCACGTCTGAGCCTGCGCACGTGCCACCGGAAGAGAACCCGCTCCAAATCCACAGCCATTTTCCCCGCTATGTCCTGAGTCTATTACTTGTTACTGCAGTAACAAGTCTGAGTTACTTATTTGGCCAGCATATTTCGCCGACCAACCTGGTAATGGTTTATCTCCTGGCGGTGGTGGTCGCTGCCGTTTACCTCGGGCGAGGACCGGCGATGTTGGTTTCCATTCTGGGCGTACTGGCTTTCGACTTTTTCTTTGTCCCACCCAAATATAACTTCAATGTCTCCGACACCGAGTATTTATTGACCTTCAGCGGTTTATTCCTGGTGGGCATCGTCATCAGCGCGTTAACCGTGCAGGCACGTGAACAGGCTGAATCAGCCCAACGGCGCCAAGCCAATATGTCTGTGCTGTATGCACTGAGCCGCGACCTGGCGGCTGCCGAGGGTTTGAGTGCCGTAATCAATGCGATCCGTACACATATCGAAGCAGACTTCGGACGCGATACCATCATATTTTTACCTGAAGGCAGCAGCACTCTTCGCCCTTATTCAGAGGATTCCTCCACTGCTACCGATGAAACCGAGTTGAGCCTTGCATTATGGGTGTACGAACACGGCGAATCTGCAGGGCGCGGTACAGATACACTACCTGCTGCCAGCGCGCGCTATGTACCGCTGAAGACATCACAGCATGTCATCGGAGTATTATGCATTAAACCACCTCAGGGGGACCAGGCTTTATCGCCTGAACAACGCCGGATGTTGGAGGCCATAGCCAGCCAGGCGGCCCAGGCAATCGAACGCGTCAACCTGGCAGACCAGAACCGGCAGATCAAACTCCTGCAGGCTGCCGAAAAACTTCAGAATGCGCTGCTTAATTCCATTTCACACGACCTGCGCACACCCCTGGTTTCCATCACCGGAGCACTAACCACTTTGGAGGAACAAGGTGACTCCCTGGATAAAAACGCCCAACACAGCCTCGTGGAAACGGCGCGTGAAGAAGCTGACCGACTTAACCGTTTGGTGGGTAACCTACTGGATATGACCCGATTGGAAGGGGGCGCGCTGAAAGTCAAGCGTGCTGCCTGTGATGTGGAAGATGTGATCGGTACGGCGGTGGGCCAAATGGAAGACCGGCTGGCGGGACGGAAAGTCGAAATCCTCGTGCCCGATGAAATCCCTGCCATCCCAGTGGATTTTGTTTTGATCGTCCATGTCATCAACAACCTGTTGGATAATGCCCTTAAATATTCACCGGCAGGCTCGCCGCTGGAAATACGGGCCTTCGCACATGAAGACGAGGTACATATTGAAGTCCTGGACCGCGGCGTGGGCATCCCGGAAGATGACCTGGAGCGGATCTTCGATAAGTTCTATCGCGTCCAACATCCGCAGCAGGTAACCGGAACAGGTCTCGGTCTGGCAATTTGCAGAGGGATCGTAGAGGCACATAGCGGTCGGATCTGGGCGGAGAACCGCAGCGGGGGAGGTGCGTGTTTCACGATCGGACTTCCGATCAAGGAGGGAGCATGAGTGAAGGTAAAACATGTATTTTGGTTGTAGACGATGAACGATCGATCCGAAGATTTTTAACTGCTTCGTTAAGCGGACTTTATGAGGTAGTACAGGCCTCTGATGGCGAAGAAGCCCTGCGGACCGTTGTCAACGAGAAGCCTGACCTGCTCATATTGGACCTCGGCCTACCGGATATAGATGGAGTGGAGGTCACACGCCGCCTGCGCGAATGGACGCAAATCCCCATCATCGTCGTCTCGGTGCGCGAGCAGGAGAGCGATAAAA
>CAZPCR010000413.1:0-3218 GCA_964585035.1 uncultured Anaerolineaceae bacterium | reverse complement strand
GGTTGGGGAGATATTAAATAAATCAAAAGGTACATTACAGCAGTAATTGTTGATACCATTTTAAGGGTAGTAGGAGTGTGTTTCAGCAAAAAGTTAATAAACGAGAAGGCTGCTTATGATTAACCAATTGAAAAGGAACAAGTTATTGTGGTTCATCATCGCCCTCATGGCCTTGATCGCCTCTTTGATCAGCGTTGCACACCAGGGCATTTATCAGGGTCTTATCATCACGGATAACATCCCTGGGGTTTTGGCCCAGGACCTGATAACTGTTTTGGCTTCGATCGCGATGTTATTTCTGATCATCAAGATCGACGAAGGTGATTTCGTAAAACAATTGATCCTGCTCGGGATCATCGGATACTTGTTTTACGGGTACGGGATTTATGTGCTGGCGAAAATCTACAATATCCTCTATTTTCTCTACATGGCGATCTTCGGTCTCTCATTTTTTTCGCTCGTTTACGGGATCGCAAACATCAGCAAGGAAGCATTTGATAAGATCGAATTTCCCGATACCCTCCGGAAAGTTTCAGCGGCTTTTTTATTTCTCATTCCTGTTATTTTTTATCCAATGTGGGTGATCAGGATGTTGCCGTTCATCCAGGAAATGCGGGTGCCGGCTTCCGGATCGAATGTCTATATCCTTGATATATGCTTCGTGCTGCCGGTTTTTGCCATAATGGCGGTGATGTTGTTAAAAAAGGAAGATTTTGCGATCCTCTTGACGCCGGTGCTGTTCATCAAGGGATTCACGCTATGCATTTCGGTCGCATTGGGCGAACTCCTTAAGCCCTTATATGATCTGACATGGAACAAATTTAACGCTTTCCTGTTTATTTTCCTCACGCTGGCGTGCCTCGTGCTGGCTGTTCTCTATTTCAAAAAAGTGAGCTATTCCAAAGATGATTGATAAACCATATTTTCGGCCCCCTGGCTCAGCTTTCCCATTCGAATCCCGGAATAATGGACCGTCACGAGATCCAGGCGCTGACCTGCTCCTTCATTCCGTATGACTCGTCGTTCTTATTCTTCTTTGCAACCCACCTTTCTTATAACTCGCAGAGCTTCGCCGCCTACAAATGCAGGCCGGGAGCAAAGATCAATAAACGGATCAGGGCCATGACCACCAGAAGCACGCTGCCGAGCACCGGGAAGTGCAGTTCCAGGGGCTCTCCGCTCCCTTTCACGCGCGGCAAAAAGTAGCGAACTAAGGATAAATAGATCCCGGAGGTTATGATCCCAAACACTTCAAAGATCCCGGTGATGGATGCGTCGAACGAACCAATGCTGAAGATCAAAACCACGAGCACTCCGGCAAGCCACGCGAAAAGCCCCACGGAGCGCAATTGACTTGGAATATCTGAAGACGGGTCTGTGAAACCCAGCAGCCGTATCGTAGCTAAACGTCCTAGCAGGAACGTCCCGATCCAACCCACTGCGAAGACCACCAGCGCGACCCACAGAGGCGCGTTGAGGAGATGTAAGGTGCCACCTATATCGCCTATTCCTCCGAATGGTGCAGTGATGAGATAACCCGTGAACGTCTGCACGCCATTTAAACCAAGCCAGAGACACAATAGGCGCCAAAAGCCCTTACCGGCACGCGGCATCGCAAGAAATATCATTCCCAACACCAGGCTGACGAACGGACCGGTCAGCAGGATTACGATATTCTGGGTCTTCGTTGCCGGACCATAATCCACAGAGAACGGCCGGACAATCGGATGATACCCAAACGAAATTGCCGCGGCTGCATGACCCAACTCATGCAGCGTGAACATGACCAGCGCTGCCAGGGCAAAAGCAATTGTCGAATTAATTAATAGCATTCTGTTGGACATGGTGTTGATCCTCTTTTATTTTCTAACGATAAATACCTTCGCCAAAAATGAACTGACGAAATAGGGCTTTTCGGAGTTTACCACACGTGCGGTATGAGCCGCTTGGTACGCGCTTGGTAGGCCGGATATTGTCCAGGGAAAAGGCTGAGCATCACGCGCTCTTCTTTGTGGATGCGGAGTAGACAAAAGATGATGCTTATAATAAACATCACAACGGCCACAATGCTTCCGGTCAGTGCACTGCCGAAGAGCCCGAGCATCGCGCCGGCATAGAGTGGGTGGCGGATATATGCGTAGGGGCCGCTGGTTATCAGCACAGGGTCTTCTTTCGTATCTGAGCCCCAGTTGCGTCCCAAGCGGTACCGCGCCCAGATCGCAAACGCGACCCCCACAACGGTTAAAAATGCGCCAACCCAGTTGACTACAGGGCCGAAATTAAAGAACTCTCGCTCGAGGATGGATGCATCATCATATGGATTTCGCAGAGTATAAATCAAGAGCATTAATAATGGGAGCCGCCAGAGCCAAAGAACGATGGGTGAGCCGCTTGAAACGTCGCGTTTGGCGATAAAAGCACCTAAGACCCACACCGTTATAAGGACCAACCAACTTGTGACGATGACATAGCCGTAGTCATACATGGGGATCATTTACAATATTTGCCGAAGTGATGCGCGAGATCAACGCCCAGAACACGTTGGACGCTCTTGCAGCGTTTTCAACACACCAATCCAGATTTCAGTTTCTGGATTTGAAGGCGCACTTACAAGGCTACCGATATGCAGTCGAGACAATAAAAATGCTTTCGCAAAAACCTGATGAAATTATTTTGGCCGACATTTTTGAGCAAATCGCCTGTTTGGGCATGATTCACCCGGCTTTAAGCCTTCCGTTTCTACAAAATTGGCAAAGGTGTTGAACGATAAGAACGGATAGTTTACCGACTAAAAATTATCAACACCATCATTATAGCTTTTTATAAAAATAATCAGGAATGAATGATAAAACTATGGCCTCTTACGATATCCACGCCATGACCTGTTCCTTCATGACCCACCGACCGTTCTGCTTCTCCATCAGATAATAATACCCGGCGCCCATTAGCGGACCTCCCACATTCCCCACGTAGATCACCGCCTGGTCAAGTGTATTGTTGAACCCTACCCGCGAGAAAATGATATAGCCGTGCGTGCCGGGGAATTTTGTGTTCAGCAGTTGACCCCAGTCCGGCTGGCTTGAAATTTTCATAAGGTCTTCCCTGCTCAGCAAAACATATTCCACACCCAGATTCATGGTCGGTGAAAGCTGGCTAGGTTGTTTGTTGCGTTCCAGGTAATTATCGAGCGTCTCACTGGAAATACCCTTCAAGCCGGA
>CAZPCR010000412.1:0-3236 GCA_964585035.1 uncultured Anaerolineaceae bacterium | reverse complement strand
TGAATCAAACGCGCGCCAGAGTTTATTGGCGCGCGCCATGTGTCCGCTCACCAGCCAGGTCCCATCGGGGCTTGTTTCAAAATCCATGAGCAGGTGCGAAGCGACCGGAATGTTGTCCTGTGAAAGCACCATGGTGGCGAAATCATGCTCGCGCACGAAATCCGCCACCTTCTTCAGGTCTTCTTCGCGATAAAAATGGGAAACATACATCTAGGGATCTCTCAAGGTACCTTCACCATATCATTAAAAAGAGGCGACTGCTGTTTTTAGGTCGTTATAGACTTCAAAGAATTGTGTGAAACCTGCTTTTTCGAATGTATCCGCTACATATTCCTGGGGGTTGAGCAGCTTGGCGTGCTTTTGCATGCCGCGCTCGCGTGAACGGTCCATGGACTTGAGCGCCGCCCAGCCGGATTGTGGGTCGGCGGGTTTCTCACCGCGCAGCATGATCGCGATGCTGTGCAGCGCCACGAGCCCCGCGCTGGACATATAAGGCACGTCACTGAGGTCGATCAGAAAATCCTGTGCCCCGTCCTTATGCAGTGTCTCCACTTTTTTTACCAACTCGGCATAATTTGACGCGTCCACATCGCCATGCGGTTGTACAACCGTCACTGGCACGTTCCCCTGCTGGGTAGAAACAGTGATCTCCATGGCTCCTCCTTGAGTTGCTGCGATTATATCATTCCCGTTTTGCTTCCAATCGTGCGAGACGATGCTTCAACTCTTCCTGCCAGTGCCTGCGGATGTAAATCGGGTAGTCGGCATGCTCAACATCTTTGAGCGCGGACTTCGTCCATTGGAGTGCGGATCTTACATCGCGCAGCTTATGCTCGTAATATTTGGCCAGTTCGACATATGCATAGATGTGGCCTTCGGACGCGGCCTTCTGCCACAGGCGGATGGCTTCGTCGAAATCCCCGCGCCTCTTTTGCAGCACCGAAAGGCGGTTAACGGCTTTCCAAAAATCGTCCTCGTTGAGAGACATCTCCAGTCCACGTTCGAAAAGACGCGCAGCGGTCTCCCACTGCCCCAGGTGCTCGTATAGTTTGGCCAGCGCGATCACATCCAGGCCGTGTTCGATCGCCTCCTGGAACGGGTCGGCCAGCAGCGCGGCCGTATGGCTCAAAAGGGCGGCCATCGCAACCACGTCCATGGCGTTGTGATAGAACACGCCTTTCAGCGGACGAGCGTCGCGGTCACGGAGATAATCGAAATAGATGTAGGGTATTTCATATCCCGGTACTTCCGCGAGGGTACGCGGCGCTAGTAGGATATTTTCCTCCAGGTATTTCAGAGCTCGTGATTCCAGGCGGTCGCGCCACAGTCGGCGCGCCAGGGGCAGCAAGTCGAGGTGGGCAAAATCCGTGAAAGGGATGGGGATGTTATGCATCCTGTAGCGCGTGGCCAGCAGGGGTGCGTCAAAGGCTTTGCCGTTGAATGTGACCAGCGCGTGGGCAGGAGCCAGGAACTGGGCCAGCCCCTCCAGCAAAGCCGGTTCTTCGGATGGATCGCGCATGAAGAACTGCCGCAGGATGAAGTCGCCATTTTCGTCGAAGCGCGCCGCACCTACCAGGAAGGCATAGGTGCCCGTGCCACCTGCCAAACCGGAAGTCTCGGTATCGAGGAACGCAAACGACTGGATGGGCAGTTCACGCAGGCGTCCGTCGGCGGCCCAGGCAGACATTACATCGAGGGAGGCCTCCAAATGAATGGGCGTTTGGCCGTGGCGATAGTCTGAAGCGAAACGTTCTTCATATATAAAGGTCTCACCCAGTGAAGTGGACAGGAATTCGCCGGTCATGACCGAGCTGATGTCAAAATGCTCCTCCGCTTTGGGGGCAGGCAGATCCGCCGCAACTTTGACGCCCAGCGACTTGAGTTTGTCGGTGAGGGAGGACATGGATGCTATTTTATACCCAAAAATTATGACTTATGTCATTTATGGTTGAATTTGATAGTGATTAAACTCTCACTAATAAAATCCTTAAATTGCCTTGGAAGCGTATTGGGGATTTTATTAGTGGGGCAAACCGATCAAATTTTATGTTTTTAAATCCCACATCTACCCCCAAAAAACAGGTAGGTGTTAATTTGTTTTGCATTTAATCTGTTGGGCGAGGGAATGAACATGAAAAACCAGTGGCCTAATAAAATTTCATCAGCTCTATTGATTGTGATTCTGGCTTTGGCCGCACTGCCTGTGACATTAGCTCATGCGGCGACCATAACAAGTACACCAGCCGGAGGTAACTGGAACAACGGTGGAACCTGGGTTGGCGGAGCGATACCCGCAACAACTGACATCGTCGTTATCGCAACCACGGGTGCAGGGAGTGTAAACACAAATGGCAATCAGACCTGCGCGGGAATAACCGTCAATGCCGGAGCTAACCTTGTCATGGGTGCAGGTGACACACTAACCGTTAATGGAGATATGGGCGGCACCGGAACCTGGACCACTGGAAACGCAGGAGCCGTAAGGACAATTTCCCTTAGTGGAAATTGGTCATTTAATGGAACTATATCAGGCAATAGAGCTGCCGCGACTTTTACCAATTCCAATGATCAAACCGTGACGGGTAGTGTAACGTTCCGAAACCTTACCATTAACAAATCCGGTGGAACCCTCTTTCTAACTGTAACGCCCACCGTATCTACTACATTCACCATGACAGCTGGAAATGTTTCATACAATGGGGTTGCACAGGCTGTCCTCGGCGCAACATACCCAGGAAATTTAACGTTCTCCGGTTCCGGCGCGAAAACCTTAAGCGCTAATACTCGTGTAAATGGCATCTTGTCAATGGAGGGGACCGCAACTTTCGCGCTTGGTGGGCATACGCTAACGTATGGTGCAGCTTCTACTCTTCAATATAATCAAGCAACTGCGTTAACTGCAGGTCCGGAATGGATAACTCCCTTTGCGGGATCTGGCGGGGTCATTATTGCCAATACCGGTGCCGTTACGATGAATGCCAACAAAGTGTTCAATGCCTCGGTTCCGCTCACGATCAATAGTGGTGCAACCCTGGCCACTGGAAATTTCCAATTAACCTTTGGCGGAAACTTCATAAATAACGGGGGTACGTTCACCGCCGGTAGTTCCGCGATCGTTATTAATAATACGGTGGCCCAAAACATAGCCGGTTTTACCACTACGGGCACGGTTTCAATGACAAAGACAGCCGGGATCGCAACTTTCACTGGCAATGTTACAGCAGGGGCCCTGACTA
>CAZPCR010000411.1:0-3245 GCA_964585035.1 uncultured Anaerolineaceae bacterium | reverse complement strand
TGAAGCGTGATTTGCGGGAATTTGCAAAGCAGACCAATATCCAGTTGGGTATCGGGGCGTTTGTACTGCTGTTTGGCATTGGCATCGGCTTGATCTATTATCTTTATGGCCCCGGCGCTGCCGGTATAGGTCTTTTGTGCCTGCTTGGCAGTCTGGTGCCCATCGTACTTATCCTGCTGTTTCTTTATGGCATAGACTGGATCGTGAAAATTGTCCGCCCAAAATAGCGCTGGTATCATCTCGTTCCAAAACTGGACACTGCGCGTCCGTCCGGCAAAGAGTAAAACGCCGCGCCTATTGCTGCTTCTTCACGGCTGGACGGGCGATGAAAATTCGTTATGGATATTTGTCCGCAACTTTTCAGAGGATTATTGGATCATAGCCCCGCGCGCACCTTATCTCTCTGGGCAGCCTGCCGGGGGTTATTCATGGCGTCCGTTGCCCGGACACAATGAGGGTTTGCCGGGCCTGGATGACTTCCGCCCCTCTGTGGAGGTTCTGATCTCATTAATGGACGCATATTCGGCGGAAAATAACCTGGACGCCCCCCGCTTCGATGTGATGGGCTTCAGCCAGGGCGGGGCTTTAACGAATACGCTCGCCCTACTGCATCCCGAGCGGATCGGGCGGCCCGCTGTATTGGCCGGTTTCGTTCCCTCAGGTGCAGAGCCTCTTGTGCAGGGAAGACCGTTGGATGGCAAATCGTTTTTTGTAGCCCACGGCACCCTGGACGAAACGGTTAAGATCGAATATGCGCGCCAATCCGTCGAATTGCTGGAATCGGCCGGCGCGGATGTCACGTTTTGCGAGGATGAAGTCGGTCACAAAGTCAGCGCGCGCTGCCTGCATGCCCTCGAAGACTTCTTCGCCTCATAAGCTGTAAGAGTCACCCTGAATTCTTTGTCATCACATGTGGGTTGGAATACAAGAATAGAGAAGGTGAAAATAGTCAACAGTTTTTTTGTGTTTCATGAAACCTTCCCCTTTACTGTCCAGATGTTTGAACAGTAATCAAGCATACCTGTTTTACGCCTTCTGAAGTAGGGCAATTCATTAAAAGTTTTGAGCCATCTGGCGACCATGCCAAATTCGTACTGCCTGAATTAACCTCAAATTGAAAGGAAGGAAGGATATGATCGACCTGTCCGGAAATAAAATCGCCAAGGTACAACAATCCATCATATGTAGAAGTGGTCGAGGAATAATTGGTTTCAAGTGTAAATATTAGGTGGTGATTGTCTGGCGCCCAGGCAATATCTTGCACAAAAGGTTTCCCTTTTATCTCAGATTCAGATACATCAAGCGGATAAAAATCCCCCGTTGTCGTATCTAATACAACCACACCCGCTGATTGAATCGGAACAGGACCCAGCGCCCGAATGATTGCCAGATACCGCCCATTTGGACTCCAGCGTGCTGTCAGGGCCCATCCGCCAAAATCTAAATTGCAAACCCGCCCGGTATCTACATCCAGAATATAGGTGTATCCCAAACCATCAATAGCATGGTTGTACAAGAATATTTCCGCTGAACCGGGACGCCATGCCATCTCAAAATCTACAATTTCCTTATAGGTTTGATGAAGAAAATCCCACCTCTTTCTATTAAAGGAGACAGGTGCCAGTGGTTTTAGTGCTGCGTCCAATCTAAATAGTTCCTTATCCAACAGGTAAACAATTTGGTTTCCATCGGGTTTTTCCGTTAGGTAATATTGCGGCAAGTTATCTGCAAGCAATTGTGTATCATCCGGTTTCCCGTAACTGATCCTGACCTGGCGGGTAAACTTAAAATTAGTGATCGTGCTGCCTTCGGGTACATTCATGTCTGGGTATATGATTGCATTTAGCACTGGGTTCCATACAGGCGGCGCTTCATCAACCCTTCTGTGAGTTGCATATACCTTGGCTTCCTTGGTCTCGGGGTCAAACAATTCAATGGTCTGCCGATATCCATTCATTCCAAGGTCAATTAACTTAAACCGCGATATCAATACATTTTTATTGTCCGGCAGCCAATCTACGATGTCGGGTTGAAGTTCATCGGTTAACACCACCTGCGGCTCAGAAAAAGAGTATTTTTCAGGCTTCGAATCTATATTGGTTGTCTGCGCAAGCGGGAAGGTGCATAGTGGCGGCGCCAGGGTAGATGTCGCCGTGGGAGACATCGTTGGCTCAGCAGTCTGTGTTTCTGCAATATGTGTTGGATAATCAGGCGGGAGAGGGGTCAAGCTTGGTATCACAAACGGTTGCAGCGTTTTTATCGCAAGAAAGGTCAATTCAGTAGGGGATGGCAATGCAACCGGGTTGACCGTACCTGTATCACCCGCAACCTGCGTGTTTGGCTTGGATATCTTATTGCGGGTAAAGAACAGTGCGATGATCACGAGTATAACAATGACGACGATTATCCAGTTTATTTTGCGTGGGTGCTTCATACGGATTGTCCTTGAATTCTCCCTTTCTTATTAATCGCTGCGTTGGCTACATATCGGGAGTATAAACCATTTACAACGGCACGCTGCCAACTTTGTATTTATTAATTACCTTTTTCGCCGGTCCTGGATTAATCAGACATAATGGCTTTTTGGATCTGGATTAAACAAATGACCATCCTGTATTTCGGCTAAATTTTCGGTTATATCCAGGGGATCAAAATTTCAATTTCCCCGCGGTAAAGGGAAACCTTATTCCCTGGTTCCTGTTCACCCAATTACCTGAGGCCCCCCTCCCGAATATCGCCTCCCAATCGCTTGATCCCTGATTACTTGATTCCTTCACTTGACATTAGAACATTTGTTCTGTACAATCGGGCGAGTGAGCGTCAAGAGAACATTGCGTTCACCAGCACCCTGCGGGTCGCCCACTTCGACGATTTGAATCGTTGAAGGATATATTATGCCTCAAAAGTATGCATCCTCTACTAGTTCCCCGATCTATATATCGGAAGTTATTCGTTCCTCTTCGTTCCGCGTAACGAATATCTCTTCATCCCCAAAATCTGATTACCCGATCCCTGTTCCCTACTTTCGTATTCGATCCTCCAAAAACTCAGCCATTTTCTACTCAAAATTAATTATGGAGCCGATACGATGGAGGGGTGCGAAGTACTCGAAGAGTGAACCTCAATTGAATGGTTTGGAGGGAGGATTTGAACCTGATTTGAATGGGTATTTAACATCGACCATAGTAAGCGCACCGCCGGTAGGTGTCGAGTTTGAGTCGAATTGCTCGCGCACTACCGTAAAT
>CAZPCR010000410.1:0-3247 GCA_964585035.1 uncultured Anaerolineaceae bacterium | reverse complement strand
AGCAAATTCAACTACAGTGTGGACGGCGGCTTCTACCCGCTTGGCTCATGCACCATGAAGTACAACCCGAAGATCACCGAAGACACCTGCCGCCTGCCCGGTTTCGTGTTCACGCATCCGCTTCAACCGGTGGAGACCGTACAGGGCAACCTGGCTTTGATGTATGAGCTGCAGGAATGGCTGAAAGAGATCAGCGGTTTTTCGGCCGTCACCCTGCAGCCTGCGGCGGGCGCGCACGGGGAATTCACAGGCGTGCTCATCATGCACGCGTATCACAAATCACGCGGCGATACGAAACGCAAAAAGATGCTCATCCCCGATTCCGCCCACGGAACCAACCCGGCTTCGGCGGGAATGCTGGGGCTGCAAATCGTGACCATACCGTCGGACGAGCGCGGCAATGTGGACTTGAAAGCGCTCGAAGCGGCGTGTGACGATACCGTGTTAGGCATGATGCTGACCAACCCCAATACACTCGGCATGTTCGATGAACATCTCGAACAAGTCATCAAGCTCGTCCATGGCTGCGGCGGCCTGATGTATGGAGACGGTGCAAACCTCAACGCCTTGCTTGGCATCCTGCGCCCCGCCGATATCGGTTTTGACTTGATGCACTTCAACCTGCACAAGACCTTCTCGGTGCCGCACGGCGGCGGCGGTCCGGGCTGTGGACCCGTCGGTGTAGCCCCCCACCTGGCGGACTTCCTGCCTACTCCGCTGGTCGACATCCTGGAGGAAGCGAGTGACGATACGCCGCCCCTGTTCGGCTTCATCACGCCTGCCAAATCCATTGGACGCATGAAAGCTTTTCACGGACATTTCGGCGGCGGTATGGTGCGCGCCTTTACTTACATCGCCATGCACGGACCGGACGGCCTGAAGGATATTTCGCAGTACGCGGTCTTGAATGCCAACTACCTGCTGGCGCGCCTGCGCAGCACCTATCACGTCCCATTCGACCGCATCTGCATGCATGAGTTCGTAGCCGAAGGACGGTTCGCCGGCTCCGACGTGCGCGCTCTCGACATTGCCAAACGCCTGATGGACTACAACTTCCACCCACCGACAAACTACTTCCCGCTCATCGTACATGAAGCGTTGATGATCGAGCCGACCGAGACCGAGAATAAAGATACGCTGGATGCCTTCGCCGACGCCATGATCAAGATCGCGGAGGAAGCCAAAACCCAACCCGACCTGCTTCATAACGCGCCCAGCACGACCCAATTCGGCCGCATGGATGAAGTCAAAGCCGCCCGTGAGCTGGTGCTGTGCTGCTGGCTGCCGGATAACTATCAGGAACAGTGAGAAAAGGGGCTTTGACGAGCACCCTCGCGCATCGATAAGAATAAATTAGTCATCAAAAAGAGTAAAGACGGCCACGCTTGGCCGTCTTTACTCTTAAAATATGGAAAGAATATGAGATGGTATTGATGTTTTTTCTTATGTAATTTGTAGTAACATCCTCTAATCGAACAAGTATGAGTTTTCCCTTTTTAAATGTAAATGAGGTAGAAATGGACGAAAAGGATAGCCCTGAGAACCAATCATCTTTCCAGCCCGGCGTATTTCTTATTGTAAATCGCCAGATGATCCCCCTTACCAAACGGACCACGACCATTGGCCGCCAGTTGGGGAACGACCTCGTCTTCCATGAAGAATTCCTATCCCGGCAACATGCCGAGGTCGTTTATGAAGATGGAAAATATATCCTCTACGATAAACAATCCACCAGCGGCACGTTTGTAAATGGCAAAAAGATCGAAAGATGCATCCTTAATTCGGGGGACTTGATATCCTTTGCAAATATCAACTTAATGTTTGTAAATAACAATGCACAGATCGCGGTCAAGGCCACGGGGACCACGAAGACCCTGCGGTATCCTTCGAAATCGTGAATGGGATTGCCGATGGATGAAGATCGAGTCCCTTTTATCCTTGTGATCGACGACGAGCCGGCTCTTCGACTAGGGCTGGTTGTTGCGATTAAAAGACATGGATATGGTGCGATAGCAGCCGAAGACGGTTCTGTTGGTTTGCAAAAGGCCAGGGAGCTTCTGCCTGACCTGATCATTTCGGATGTTATGATGCCTCCCCCCGACGGGTTCGAACTGAAACGGATTTTGGGAAGCGACCCCAAATTAGCTTCTGTCCCCTTCATATTCCTCACTGCGCGGTCAGGTACGCATGACCGTATTTCCGGCATAAAAGACGGCGCAGATGATTACATTTCAAAACCTTTTGATACCGAGGAGCTTCTGGCCCGTATTGATGCCCTGCTTAGAAGGATAAACACCGAGCGGGAACGCGGCCGCGATCAGGCGATGGAAACCGCCCGCCAGGACATGGAAAAATTACGCAGCGAGGTCCTTCAAAATTTCCATCATGAATTGCGCACCCCCCTGATGAATATTATTACCCCGCTGGAACTGGCAGTCAACGATAAGTTCAGTGAGCCTGAAATGCAGAGTAATTTTATCAGAATGGCGCTTTCGAATGCCGACAAGCTGGAGTCGCTGGTCACTGATATTATCATCCTTTCGAATGTAGATCTTGGCAATTCGAACACCGTCAGACAATCCATTGATATTAATGACCACATTCTGAAGCCCATTCAGAAACGCCTGGAACGATATAAAAGCAAGGAAATCAACTTCACTTACCGTATAAGAGAAGGCGGGGATATAAAGGCTCCTCGCAAGGAGTTCATCCAGAGCGTTTTGCACCTGGTTGATAACGCATTCAAGTTCAGCCCACAAAACGGAAAAGTAAACATGGATATCCAACCCGGAGCCAACGGGGGAGCTCAGATCGCGGTTTCCGACGAAGGTCCCGGGATACCGGTCGAACACCGCGAAAAGGTTTTTGAAAAGTTTTACCAGATCAGCCAGGGGGATACCAGGGAATATGATGGGCTTGGGGTGGGGCTCACCCTGGCGCGGGCAACCTTCAGGGGCCTGGGAGGCGATGTGATAATCGCCGATACTCCCAAAGGGTGTTTGATACTGGCCGAGCTGCCTGACATTCGGCCGGAAGACACTGTCTATGGATGAAAAAACCGTTCCCGTCAAACCGCTTTCGCCTGAAATCATGACGAAACTTAACAAACAAAAGAGAAAATGGGATGTGGATCGATTTGGGCGAACATTGTTCGACCAGACCGGGGAATGCATATTTATCATAGATATGGATCTGTGTTATCTGGCTGCCAATAAGCAGGCCCTCCATTTGCTCGGTTATCATGAAA
>CAZPCR010000409.1:0-3265 GCA_964585035.1 uncultured Anaerolineaceae bacterium | reverse complement strand
GGGTTGGATGGATCGAGTGCGCTGGCGTTGGTGAACTCCTGGACGGCCTGATCATAGATACCCAGGAAGGTGTAGTTTAGCCCGACCTGCAAATGAAGATCGGCTATGTTTTTATTAATGGCGATGGCAGCCTGGTACTCACGAATCGCATCTTCATAATTGCCGGTCGCTTCTAGGACATACCCGCGCGCCCGATGTGTTTCGAGCGTGTCAGGTGCCAGGGCTTGCGCCGACTGCGACTCGGTGATCGCCTGTTGGATCGTATCAGGCCCCTCGTCCACCAGGATTTCTGCATAATAAGCATGCGCGACAGCATTATTTGAGTCCGATTCCAGGGCGCGTTTGATGGATGCTTCGGCCTCCAGATAGTTGCCTTCAAAGTCCATGGCCCAGGCGCGTACTGCGTTCGCCATGGAATTGTTAGGGTCAAGCAGCAGTGCATTTTCGGAACTATCCTGCGCGTCTTTATAATCACCTGCAAAAACCTGAACGCGGGCCATGGCGATATAGTTCGTCGGGTCCTTGGGATTAATGGCAATGGCCTGCCGGTAGGCTTCGATGGACTGCAGCAGCTTGCCCTGATCGAAAAGCGCCTGTGCTTCGGTTACGTATGACTCGGCGGGGCGCGTAGCGGTAGCCGTCGGTTCAAAGATGGTAGATGCTGTAGGGACTACAAATTTGTCGAGATATAAACCGCCTGCGATCAATAAACTCAGCACGATGATCCGGAACCAGTTGAAGTGCCGGCGCCGGTGGTTCATACTCCACTTACTACCTTTTAAATACATGCAATTATCTTACCATCCGAGACAAACCACCGTCAAGCAAGCCTTCTCAGGTGGTTCTTAACCGCGAAAAAGTAATACGGCACTCCCCCCACACGTCCATTTTTTCAGGTGCTTTACAAAAAGTCGTTAGTAGATACCCCCATGTATTAAATCAGGATAGAAATTTGCGCAAGAAGCAGTAGAATCACCTCATGCAGTTCGATGTTTTTACGCTTATTCCGGAAATCTTTCCCGCATATCTCGAAAGCAGCATATTGCAGCGGGCACGCCAGCGCGGGCTCATCGACGTGCGCGTTCACAATATCCGCGACTTTACACACGACAAACACCATACCACCGACGACGTCCCGTACGGTGGTGGAGGCGGAATGGTATTGAAACCCGAGCCGGTGTTTGAAGCCGTCGAATCGATCTCGGGTCAGGGGGCCGGGCGTCCAATCATTTTGTTGACACCTCAGGGACGGGTGTTCAATCAATCCATGGCGCTGGAATTATCACGGCATGAATCGATCACCTTGATTTGCGGCCGATACGAAGGAGTGGACGAACGCATTCGTGCGCACCTGGTAACGGACGAAATCTCAATAGGCGATTACGTGTTGACGGGTGGCGAACTGCCCGCTCTGATCTTGGTGGACGCCATTGCGCGGCTGCTGCCTGGTGTGCTTGGTGACCCGGATGGCGCCGCCGATGACTCGCACGCTACAGGCCTGCTTGAATATCCACACTATACACGGCCGCCAGAATACCGGGGCGAAGTCGTCCCGGAAGTCTTGTTGTCAGGCGATCATGCTAAGATCGCAAAATGGAGGCGGCAACAATCCCTGGCGAGGACACTTGCGCGCAGGCCGGACTTGCTGGACAAAGCGGACCTGAGCGAAGAAGACCGCAAATATCTGAGTGCATTGAAAGATCAAAATAGAGGTGAAAAATGAAACCCGGTTCAGTACTTTCCATTCAAATCGCGCCAAACGGAACAGACAAACTTAGGAAAATCGAACAGGTCAACGCCATCGAAGGCATGGGCCTGGAAGGCGACCGATACTATAACCGCACCGGCACGTACTCGGACAAACATGACGAATCACGCGAAGCCACCTTTATTGAGTCAGAATCTCTCGATGCCCTGGCAAAAGATTACAACATTGAACTTGAAGGCACGGAAAGCCGGCGCAACATTTCGACGAGGGGCGTAGCCTTAAACCACCTGGTCGGTAAAGAATTCAAAGTTGGCGAGGCTGTCTTTCGAGGCATCCGCCTTTGCGAACCTTGCACACACCTTGAAGAGGTCAGCGGTAAGGCGGCCCGTAAAGGACTCATTCACCGCGGAGGACTGCGCGCCCAAATCGTTAAGTCCGGACTTATCCGGGTCGGCGATGAGATCGAATCCCTTCCGTCGTGACCATCAAGCTGCGTCTGATCCTGATATTTCTTACTGCCCTAATACTATGCGCCTGTGCAGCGAGGCCCCAGGATTGCGCCAGGGTGGATGTGTTTTGCGCCGGTCTGGTCACGGACTTTGGCTCCATCCATGAGGGCATCAACCAGGAAGCCTGGTCGGGATTACAGGATGCTAAAAACAATAAACTGGTCGATCGCATCGATGCCATCGAGACAAGCGATGTACGCGATCGGACCGGGAACATTTCAACCCTTGCGGAAGAAGGTTACGACGTCATCATCACCGTCGGCGCTTCCATCTCCGACGAGACGATGACTGCTGCCCGCGCATATCCAAAACTGATGTTTATCGGCGTGGAACAACCCCAGGACCCACCGCTCTCGAATTTAGCCGGGTTGGTCTTCCATGAAGACCGCAGCGGATTTCTTTCCGGGGCGCTGGCTGCGCTGACCACACAGACAAACCGGGTCGCCGCGCTGTGCGAAGAAAAGTATATCGACCCGATGAGGAGATATTGCGATGGCTTTCAGGCGGGTGCAAGATATATCGATCCCGATGTGAATGTGACCGTAACTTATCGCGATGGGCCACAGGAAAATTTATTTAATGATCCGGATTGGGGTCATGCGACCGCCTTGGGAGTCATCCACCAGGGCGCAGACATATTGTTTGCCGCCGGTAATGAGACGGCCGATGCCGCGCTTGAAAGCGCCGCGCAGCAGAGAGTGAATGTCATCGGGGCGGAAACAGATCCGTACGCGCGGCTGACTGATGTTCAACCCTGGTTGATAACCAGTGCGATCAACGAAATCCGCCCCGGCATCTATGATTTGATGAGGCTGGCACGCGATGGAAAATTACCCTCCGGAAATTATTTTGGTGAATCCCGGCTTGGGCCGTTTCATGAATGGGAGAGGCAGATTCCGCAAAGCGCTAAAGATCGTTTGAATGTCATCGAAATTGGACTCGCAGATGGCACGATCTTGACCGGAATACCATGGTCGCTGAGTAATTCATCAACTCAAAATCCTTAACATTGAGTAGACTTGCACAAACGTGTTGCCCATTGTATACT
>CAZPCR010000408.1:0-3272 GCA_964585035.1 uncultured Anaerolineaceae bacterium | reverse complement strand
CATGGTTATAAGGAATGATCCATGACATCCAATCGATATGATGCGATCATCATCGGCGGGGGGCATAACGGACTGGTAGCCGCGGCCTACCTGGCCCGGGCGGGGAAGAAGGTCGTTGTGCTGGAACGCCGTCCGGTTATCGGAGGCGCGGCCGTCACGGAGGAGATTTTCCCCGGATACAAGTTCACGGAGTTCTCCTATGTGGTGAGCCTGCTGCGTCCCGAGATCATCCGCGACCTGGAACTGCCGAAGCACGGGTTGAAGATCCTGCCGTTGCCCAGCACATTCACTCCGATGGAAAACGGGGACTATCTGGCGGCCTGGGACGATCACGACCTGACACGCCGCGAGATATATCGACATTCACCCAGGGACGCCGAGGCCTACGATGAATATGGCCGCCTTATGGCGCGCACGGCCAAGGCTATCAAGCCACTTATCAGCCTGGTGCCGCCCGACCCATCATCGCTGAGTCCCAGAGATTTACTCGGCCTGCTCAAGCTTGGCAGGTTTGCGAGGGGATTAAAGGAAAAGGAACTTTATCAAATTGCCAAGCTGATGACCCAATCGTCCGCGGATCTGCTCGAAGAGTGGTTCGAGACCGACGCTCTCAAAGGCACGAAGGCCGCCAGTGGGATCATTGGCACGTTCCTCGGGCCGCGCTCGCCGGGTACGGCGTATGTTTTGCTCCATCACTACATGGGCGAGATCGACGGCGCCTTCCGCGCCTGGGGCTTTGCTAAAGGCGGCTCGGGCGGTGTGAGCGGCGCCATTGCCGGCGCAGCACAGGCGTTGGGAGCTGAGATCAGGGTCAATGCCAGTGTGAGTCAGGTGATCGTCAAAGGCGGGCACGCGGTGGGAGTCGCTTTGGAGAACGGGGATGAGCTCCATTCCAAAGTTGTGTTGTCCGCTGCCGATCCCAAACGCACCTTCCTTGGATTCGTCGAGCCGAAATATTTCCCCGACGACTTCGTGACAGCCATCCGAAATTTTCGCGTGCGCGGCTCATCGGGCAAGGTAAACATTGCGCTTAGCGAGCTTCCGGACTTTACTGCGCTGCCTGGCGAGGAAGCCTTATATCGCGGCGCGGTGTCCATCAGCCCCAGTATCGATTACATCGAGCGCGCCTACGATGACGCCAAATATGGCAAAGTTTCGAAGCGCCCGTATATCGACATGATCTTCCCATCGGCGATCGACCCCGATATGGCGCCGCCCAGCGGACACGTGCTATCGTGTTTTGTTCAGTATGCACCCTATGATATCGAAGGCGGCTGGGACGATGCCAAGCGCGACGAACTCGGTGAAGCGGTGATATCCACCATCGAGCAATATGCGCCGAATATCCGTAAAGCGATTGTCGGCATGCAAGTCATTTCTCCGAAGGACATCGAAAATATCGCAGGCATCACAGGCGGGAATATCTTCCACGGCGAGCTACTGCTGCACCAGATCTTCTTCCTGCGGCCTGCGCCGCAGTGGGCCGACTTCCGCACGCCGCTCAAGGGTTATTACTTCGGCGCGGCCGGTGCGCATCCGGGCGGCGGCGTGATGGGCGCGGCGGGTATGCTGGCGGCAAAGGAAATCTTGAGGGATTGGAGATAACCTGCTCGTAACCAGGTGAAACATGCAAAATTATGATGCAATCATTATAGGCGCGGGACACAACGGGCTGGTCGCGGCGGCTTATCTGGCAAAAGCGAAAAAGAAAGTCCTCGTCCTTGAACGGCGCTCCATTGTTGGCGGGTCGGTGGTCACCGAAGAATTTGCAGACGGCTTCAAAGCGGATTCTGTATGGACGGGCGGAACGCTGCGCCCGGACATCGTCAAGCATTTAAATCTTGCTATTCCAATGACCGCACCCAAGCCGCCCTTTATCTCGCTTTTATCTGGTGTTGACAACCTCGCCATCGACCCCGATCCCGTAAAAGCGGCTGAGTCGATCAAACGCTTCTCGGAAAAAGATGCGGCGCGCTGGCCCGAGTTCGTGTCTTTCATGAACAAAGCGGCGACCTTCCTTGACTCACTCTATTCCACGGTTATGCCGCGCCTGCCGAAAAACTTCAGCCTCGAAGAAGGCTACGGCCTCGCCGAAACGGCTTTGGACCTGCGCTTGATGGGTCGCAAGAATATGCTCAACACGATCCGTTTGCTGCCGATGACCGCCGTTGAATTCCTCGAAGAATGGTTTGAATCCGAGCAGCTCAAGGCTGCGCTTGCCTCTGTGGCGATCCACGGCGTGACGCTCGGCGTCATGTCTGCCGGGACGGGTTATACGCTGCTCCACAACTGGCTGAATCGCAGTGGATTGTCACATAGTAATGTTGGCCAGGCCAGTGATATCACCCAGGCGTTAGCCAAGGTCGTGAATTCATTCGACGGAGAAATACTTATCAACGCCGAAGTAAAACAGGTCATCGTTAAAGATCAACGCGCTACGGGTGTCGTATTGGTAAATGGCCAGGAATATACTGCTCCCATTATCCTGTCCGCGGTCGACCCAAAACGTACGTTCTTATCTTTAGTCGGTCCCATGGAATTGCCGCCTGAATTCGTCTGGAAGACACAATCCATCAAAATGCGCGGCTCGGTTGCAAAACTGCATTTACTGACAAATGGGCATCACGGAATCCCCGAAGGGACACTTTCGCTCGCACCGTCCATCAAATATCTCGAACGTGCTTATGATGCGGCCAAATATGGTGGGATTTCCGAAGAGCCTTATCTCGAAGTGACTACTTCCGGCAATGTGATTTCCATCCACGTACAGTTTGCCCCTTATGCCTTGAAAGACTCGAACTGGGATGACCGGCGCGCCGGGTTTGAAAATTTGGTGATCGACACACTTGGCAAATATTTCCCTGATCTGAAATCATCGATTATCGATCGTAAATCCATCACACCTCTCGATTTGGAATCCATCTATGGCCTCACCGAAGGCGACCTTAATCATAGTCAGCTCATGCTCGATCAATTTCTCTTCATGCGCCCCATACCGGGTTGGTCCAATCATAAAACGCCGATCGATGGGCTGTACCTGTGCGGCTCAGGCGTACATGGCGGGGGTGGGGTCAGTGGTGCGAGCGGCAGGAATGCCGCGGGATCCGTTTTAAAGAAATAAGCAATATAGTAAAATTGCGCGCATGGTTTCCATTCTTTTTGCGTTGGTCCAGTCGAATACCTTCCCTGAAACATTAGTTGATCATCATGTCTGAAAGCTCGGCACGGGTAAACCGTGACCGGGTTTAGGGCCGTGGGCATCCAATCATGGA
>CAZPCR010000407.1:1655-3275 GCA_964585035.1 uncultured Anaerolineaceae bacterium | reverse complement strand
TGATCCGATACGGGATTTCATTCGGCGAAAGAAAGTGCCAAATAGACAATCCGCCCAAATCACAGAAACGGTAACCTGTCGAAGTGCCTGACCTGAATTGAAAATATCAAAGAAACAAAAAAAGAATTAATAGATGAGTCAGCAACTGCTCACAATTAGTCAACTTGCAAAATATGTCGGCGTGACGGTACGCGCCGTTCGTCACTACCATGCTCTTGGTCTCTTACCCGAACCGTCACGCGATACTTCGGGTTATCGGCGGTATGGTGCGGATGCGGTAATTGCACTGACTCGTATTAAAACCTTGGCTAATGCCGGTGCGCCGCTGTCGCAAATTGAAACATTGATAGAGTTGTCTGCCGATGATTTTAAAGTAGCCATTTCCTCGATTAAGACGGATATTACCAAACGAGTGGCACAGTTGGAGGAAACCAAACGACGTCTGGGCGCGTTGCAGTCCGGTGATCGGATGTTCGTTTCAGAGGCGATTGCTAATTATTTGAAGTATATACGGCATATTGGACTGAGTGAAGCGACCGTCTCGTATGAGCGCAACGCCTGGATTTTAATAAGCGCCCTACATCCCAAATATGCTGATATCTGGGCAACTGAGAAAAAGGCAATACTCGCTCGTCCTGGTATCGCATCGCTATATCGCCAGTTAGACGATGCGCGAAACTGGCCAATTAACGACCCGCGTATCGTGGAGCTCGCCAAGAAGATCGCTCGGCTCATGGCCCGGCGCGAAACAATTCAAATGTCCGGTTATGACGAGTTGACCGCAGATATCCAAGGCATATCATTGATCAACCAGTTAAGCACCAACAATGCGTCTCCGTCGTTGCAAAAACTGAGGGACGCTATAGGTGAACTGTCGAAAAAACAAACGAAATAATAGGTTTGAAAACTTGCAAAAAACGGCAGGCTAACAAAGTGTGCGCCGGAAAATTATGGGCAGATATCATCATATTTCGCGGCCTTGATTGCGCTACTTCCTTTATTCCAATAATTTTCAAAATTATCCATGTGGGGTTTGGAATTTCTAAGGGCTACAATATCCTGCTTTTGGATCGCATCTCGTACAGCACTGGTAAAGACAAGGAGTTCCGCTGCAGCTAATTTAAACTGTGCATCAACTTTAAGTAAGCCGCGTGGAGCTTTAAGCGCTTGTAACTGACCCGCGGCCTTATCGAACTTTACCATGTCGATCTCCATCCGTTGTTGCCAGGATGGATCCGAAATGAGGTTTGGGTTCTTGTCCGCCTTATCCATCTGGTCACCAAAATCAGGCGTAAATTCCTCCCAACTGCCTGCAACGATCTCGATCTTGCCGACATAATCCAAAGAGGTCAGGCAGCCTTTCGCACTAGTCTGAACAGCCGCCACCAAAGTGGGTGTAGGCGTTATGGTGGGCGGAGGCAATGATGTAAATAAATCAACCACAGGCATGGGAGTGGACTGAATAGAAGAGGGCGCAGGAATAACTGAGGAGGGGGAGATTATTACGTACATCATTAATGCAACCGATGAAATAGCGCAAATTCCCAATATGGAAATGAGTATGATGGCTGTTTCCTTTTTCATGGGTCCCTCCATGCGTATTATAGTACGTGGTTTCAC
>CAZPCR010000407.1:0-1555 GCA_964585035.1 uncultured Anaerolineaceae bacterium | reverse complement strand
TGGCTGTTTCCTTTTTCATGGGTCCCTCCATGCGTATTATAGTACGTGGTTTCACAAAGGGATATCCGATTCCCCGTGATTTTCAAATCCGTAAAGTTGTTCAGATCCAAATCACCGACATGGTATTTAGGTATCAAGGATGCCGAGGGGCAGCACCATAAAATATCGATTTTTAAGACTGATCAGCATCCGTTGCAGGTAAGGATCCTCATAGGCGGCCCAATGGCAGGAAGTGGTCGCCCTGAAGATTTGAAATGCTCCTGATTAATATGATTGGCAAGATTATTTTTCCCCGTAGATGTATATCGGTTGGCGACAATTTACCCTTTACTAAGGTCGGTTAAATAAAACCTCCCCCGAATTGTCGCAAAGGACCCCGTTAGGGGGCGAAATTCGAGGGAGGAAGGGGGGCGCGGTACTCGGATTGGTTTAGCTGAATTGACCTATATTTAACGAGCGGATCCGCGCCTGAAGAGGTTCAGCACCGCAAGTAGGATAACGGCGCCCAGCAATGTAACCAACATTGTCGGAACGGTGAACGCATCGTTGATGGTACCGACGTGAAAAATGGGGCTCAGGAAATAACCGGCCAGGAACGCGCCGATGACTGCAACAATAATATTGATCAGCAGGTTCGATCGGTCGTGCATGATTTCGGTGGCTACCCACCCTATCACGGCTGCAACAATTAGATAGATTATTAGATTCATTTTTCTCTCCTGTGTGATTGTTTGATTTACCCTGACGAACCGGGTTGGTTTAGTTCCATCCTCATTCTCAACGGAGTAAGAGGATAGGAATTGCCTTGGGATGTTATTTTCTCGGTTTGGTTTTATCCTTGGTGAGTTGGGAGTTATATGCCGAAAAACGTTTATCGATCTCTGTTTCGGCCTGCTGCCGAGTGTAACCATATTTTTCCTGAAGTACCCCGGCCAGGGACTCGAACTTTCCGCCTACACGAGTGAGGTCGTCGTCGGTGAGTTTTCCCCACCACGATTTGGCTTTACCGCGCATCTGCTTCCACTCGCCTTCCAGAATATCCTTATTCAAAGGGTCCTCCTTGGTTTTTTCGTGTACGCTGTCCCGGGTAGAGCCGGCGCCCGGGACAGCTGCTTGCAATGCGGCGCCGTACATTTTCTGAGTTGGCCTTCGGCTTATAGCCCGTATCTAACGTTTAATCCAATACCGTTAAAATCCTTGGACCACTGACTAATCCTATAATAAAAACGCGTAACCCGCATCCATCCGCCGGGGAATTAATGCATCCGCCAGTTGGGGGATGCAAATTTTTCCGCTTTCCATCAGTGAGATGAGGCTTTTCGCTTCACGGGATGGAAGTCTTTTGGAGATTCACACACCCCGCTGACTGGCGACTTATTTCTTTGACCCGGACAATGAGGGTGGTATAATTTTGCACAATAAACCGAATATTTACAGGTACGCCAGCGACGAGGCTCGCCGGCGCAGATAAGGATACTTTGTCGGAACCCCGAATGATAGCCTCTACCATAGAGACTACTGGTAGAGGCTTTTTGTTGCCGGAATCCTATTCTGG
>CAZPCR010000406.1:0-3292 GCA_964585035.1 uncultured Anaerolineaceae bacterium | reverse complement strand
GCCTGATCAACGACCTTGACCTGAGCAGGATCGATAAGGCTACTGAAAAGCTCGATCGATTTGTTGTCCTGCTACAGGTGAAATACGGTTATACAAAACAATTTGCGAGAGAGGAGATCAATAAACGTGTTGTAGAACAAGAGGCTGGAGAAGTGGAAAAAACTGTTTTAGCCCAGTAATTTAATGGAATAAACGCTGAGTCCATTAATTACAAGAGTAAGTAAATCGACTTGCAAACGCAGTTTATTGGTGTAATGAAAACACTCATGTTAACAACACAGCCCACGGCGACAAGACCTAGCGAGTTTGGCCCCTTTATCATTGAATTTGGACACTCTCAAAAAAAGGAGAAGAATCAAAATGACAAATGACAGCAAAATGACAGAAGTTACGTCATCGCAAAGTGAACCGGAACGCGAGCAACGTATTTTTACTTTTAAAGCCACTCAGTTGATCTGGCTGTTGTTCGGGATCCTCGAAGTCCTGATCGCACTTCGCATTGCGTTGATGTTGATAGGGGCCAATCCCAATAGCCCGATTGTTGCCCTGATCTATGGGTTTACCTACCTGTTCCTGTTTCCCTTCAATGGGTTGGTTGCCTCACCAACAGCCGGCAATATGGTGCTTGAGCTTTCATCCATGTTCGCAATGCTGATCTACGGCCTGATCGCATGGGCTCTGGAAAGAACCGTCTGGTTAATATTTTACCGCCCGCGTGGGCCTGTTGTAGGCACCACCCAAACCACGACCAATGAGCGCCACATTACTCCATAAAGAGAAGAGGCAAGAGTGGATAATTCCATCCTTCAACATGAGCCTGACACCCGGCAGCTTGGCGGCTTTGCAGCCATCATGAAGATCTTTAATAACATGCTAAATTGGCTTGCTCGTCTAGTTCAGTTGACGGAAGCGGAACAAGAGGACGCCGGCATCTATTTTGGTGATAAACGCGACGACTAGCCCGGCTGGAAAATCTCCCCTGACTATTTTTCAGGGTGATTCCAACAAATAATCGAGATATAGAACCGAAAGGAAAACATAATGGTCAACGAAAATCAAGTACCCGAATACCACAATAATAATTTCTTAGGAGTTTTAGTCGGCCTGGTGATCGGCAGCCTGGCCGGCGCGGCCGCGATGTTACTGCTGGCTCCGCAATCTGGAGAAGATACTCGAAACCAGATCCAGGAAAAAGGCATCGAACTGCGCGATCGAACCGCCGGAATGATGGAAGATGCCATGGCGCAGGTACGTTTGGACAGGAACAAAATCACCATGGGTGGACGCCAAAAGGCAAAAGAATTATTACAGCACGGCCAGGCGCTGGCGGTGGAGCAATTAGACCGCGTATCCGATGCCGCGTTGGCCGGAAAAAAGGCGATACAAAATTCCTAGAGCTAAAAACGAAATACGTGGTTCCAGGAATACATTAATTTACAAGTTCCTACGGCAACGCGTCACGAACGTTGAAAAAGGCAATTCCGATACGTATCAACTCAAAGGAGAAAAAAATGAACATGGGAAAATTGAAATGGATTCTATTGGGTATTTACCTGATCCTGGCGGGCCTGGTCCTTTTGGGCGTGAACATCGGCGGCAACGTTGTTAGTATCGTGGCAGGGATTTGCGCCATAATTGCCGGTGTTTTGTTCTTAATCGATCGCTAAATCTATTTCGCTCAGGGGCACAATCCCTTACCAGGAGGGTTGTGCCCTTTCTTGAATTTTCTTTTTTTATATAACATCTCTAAAGTTGTATCAGGAGATTAATTATGTTCCCGGAACAAATAACACGGACCGATCCTGGTGAATTAATAAGGTGCAGAGATTCGAATCAAGCAATGGTGGAAAGTCAGAAAGAAAACGATAAAAGCATCAAAACAGATGCAGCCCTTTTCCATGAAGTGGATAATGCATTATGGAAAGATGTCACCTTTAGGGCCACCGACTATGACAATATCAGCGTACGAGTGCTCGGAAGGATCGTTTATTTGTTCGGTCACGTCATTAGTCTGACAAACCAACATCGGGCCGAAAGAGCGCTTCAATCCATCCCCAACCTGCTGGGCGTCAATAATTATCTGATCCCGGATGACCAGCTTCTAGCCGAAGTAAGTTCGGCATTGGGATCGCTCGAACATACGTATAACTGCAAATTTTTCACGGGTGTTTCACATGGAGTGGTATTACTGAGCGGGAATGTTAACGATGCAACTTTGATCTTACTGGCCGAGAAGTGCGCTTCGAGTAACCCGAATGTGCGCGGTGTCATTAATAGCGTTCGCATCGAAGGTGGGGATTTGGACTTGAATAACCAGCCATTTTTACAACCCATCATCGGTGAGGAGATTTTTTTTCTTAATGGTGTCTCAGGGTCGGTCAAACAGGTAATCATTAACCCTGATAATCGGTGCGTGATCGCAATGACCATTCAGGGACAATTTACAGATCAGCAGCAGGAGCTTAAATCGTTCAACAACGGCGAAATCCGTACTCCAGAACGGCTAATCGTTATTTCCGTGAATTTAATCCGTTATCTGACCAGGGACTCAGGGTTTCTGTATATTAACAGCGATGAGAGAGAACGGTATGAGAATTTCGAACCGGCTTTATTTCATATGCCAAATTCGGGTTGGGTGCCCCCCTATCCCTATTGCACAAAAGAAGTGCTATTTCCCTTTGATTACCAGGCCGTTGATTATGGAGTTGTGACGGAACAACAGTTGTTGAGGGAACAACTCCCTGCTAATGACAGCCTCGGCGGTTAAAGGAAGAACAAATTAATTGAAAATTACATTGTTGCCCATGCGACAATGTTGCGGTAATGACTCGGAATACGTAGTAGAAACGCAAAGCCCTCATAGAAAAATACTCAACCTATAAGTTATCTGCAGGAGGTGGGAGGATGGTCGAGAAATTCATTCCACCCTTCAGAGCCGTAAACCGGTCTGACCAATAATTGATGAGCCGGAAAAAATATTCGAAAGGAATAAATATCGTGAATAAAACCTTGATCGAAGGTAATAAATTCTCAGTCCTTGCTTCTGATGCTCAAATTGAACGCACGATGAAGGCGCTGGAAGCCAATAACATCCATGCGATTGTTGCGGAGAATGGCGCGGACGCAAGAAAGAAATTGTTTGAAATAATCCCTGCCCATGCAGAGGTGTTCACATCCAGTTCGGTCACACTGACCGCTTTGGGCATACCCGACGTAATAGACAAATCCACACGCTATGATTCTGTACGAGCAAAAATGGCGGTGATGGACCGTAAGACACAGAACCGCGAAA
>CAZPCR010000405.1:0-3307 GCA_964585035.1 uncultured Anaerolineaceae bacterium | reverse complement strand
CTGTAGATTTAACCATCACTCTTACTGCACCGACTGCGGGCGGGACTTTTCGGGGTTACTGGCAATTGAGGAATTCTGCGGGTTCCCTTTTTGGAATTGGCGCAACGAATTCGAACCCATTTTGGGTGGAGATCAAAGTAAACGGGCCGCAACAGTCGGTCACGGGCTATGATTTTGTTACCAATATGTGTGCCGCTACATGGTCATATGATGGAGGTCCGATTCTCTGTCCTGTAAATCCAAATAAATTATCATTCGGCCAGGTTCAATATATTGCTAATCCTGTGCTTGAAGATGGCACGACATCCTCGGTTCCAGCACTTTTGACCATCCCCCAAAGTAAATATAATGGCTTGATCCGCGGCTCGTTTCCCGTTACGGATATTTTCCGTGGAGACCACTTCCAGGCTCTGGTCGGATGCCAATTTAATGCGGTGAATTGTTTTGTTACTTTTGATTTGCAATACCAGGTGGGAGATTCGCTTTTTACCCTTTATAAATTGAAAAAGGGATATAACGGCACTATGTCTCAAATAGATGTCGACCTGACCTCGATAGCTGGAATAAGGAATCTTCGTGTAGTCCTTACGATATTGGCCACAGGCCCTTCGGCGGGTGACCGACCATTATGGGTAGGGCCTCGCATCGTACGCTCTGTGGCGTCACCAGTAAGTATTACTCCAACAGTTGGCCCTACAGCAACAGTTGGTCCTACGGCAATTGTACCGACGACTACCCCGGTTCCAGGTTGTGATCGCGCCGAATTTGTCATGGATGTCAATGTGCCGGATGGTACAACATTTGCACCGAATGCTTCCTTTTCAAAAACATGGAGATTAAAAAATACCGGTTATTGTACTTGGACAACGGGTTACAGTCTTGTTTTTGTAAGTGGTGACAGGATGGGTGGTGTAACAACCCTGATCCCGCAAAGTGTAGTCCCTGGTCAAACAGTGGATGTGGGTATAAATTTCAATGCTCCAAGCCTCGCCGGATCATATCGTGGTTATTGGCAATTGAAGAACGCTTCGGGTAATTTATTTGGAATAGGTACGAATGCAGACCAGCCCTTTTATGTCGACATCAAGGTCTCTGGTACAAGCAGCAATGGTTCCACTGCTTATAATTTTATATCTAACGTATGCTCCGCTCAGTGGTTTAGCGGCGCAGGGGCATTACCCTGCCCGGGAACCAACGGAGATGCGAGAGGCTTTGTCTTGCAAATTGCAACTCCCAAACTTGAAAATGGGGTAACGGATACTCGGCCGGGAATACTTACGTTCCCGCAATCTGTTACTAACGGTTATATACAAGGTTATTATCCGGCCTTCAATGTGCTGACAGGCGACCATTTTCAGGCTACGCTGGATTGTGAATATGGTGCGACGGGATGCTTTGTGATATTCCGTCTGGATTATCAAATCGCCAGTGGGGCGGTCCTGACGTTGGGCACATTTGCTGAAACTTATGACGGTATTTATACCGCTGCGAATATTGACTTGAGTTCACTTGCTGGCCAGAGCGTCAAATTCATTCTGACTGTTCTTGCGAACGGGTCTTCCACAAATGATAGGGCCACATGGGTGGCAGCGCAAATATTTCGTTCCACGGCAATCGGAGGCGATCAATCCGTTAGTCCCACCCAAACTCAAATCCCAGTGACTGAAACGCTGGCACCGGTTCCTACAAATACTTCTACTATAATCCCTGTCATTCCTACGAATACTTCCACGCCAATTCCCTCAATTCCAACGAATACTACCACTCCTGTCCCTGTGATCTCAACCAATACCCCGCTGACTATTAGTACACCGTAATTTTAATGGACAATGTCAAAAAGCTGGATTGCAGCATGTTCCTGCAATCCAGCTTTCCCCATAAATGAATAAAAAAGGTTATTAAATAAAGGGAAAAATATATTGAATATTCATTAAAGTAAAGATATACTTATGAACAGCGTATAGTCAAATTGGAACTTTTGGATGGTTTTACCGTCTTCCATAAGGCTCATTGCTGTTTTTTCGTTTTGATAAAGGAGACCGTCATGAAACCAAGAATATCAACAAGATTAATGATGATGGTAGCCGCCGTGTTGATGTCTTTTGCTCCGGCAGCTACCATTACCACACAGAAAGCCGCTGCGTTCTCGACTTGTGATCAGGCGCAATTCATAGCGGATATTACGGTTCCCGATGGCACTCCTTTTTCTCCGGGGGCGGCTTTTACAAAGACTTGGCGGTTGAAGAACATTGGTAGCTGCGCTTGGACAACTTCTTATGCACTGGTTTTTGACACCGGTACAATAATGGGTGGACCTGCAGCTGTCAATCTGCCGAGTAATGTTGCCCCTGGACAAACAGTGGATATTTCGATTAATCTCACAGCACCCAGCAATGCAGGCCATTATATTGGGTACTGGAAGTTCAGGAATTCCTCGGGTGCCTTATTTGGGATCGGTTTCGCATCCAACAAATCCTGGTGGGTGGAAATAAATGTCTCTTCCGGCTCTTCGACCGGTGTGGCTTACGATTTTGCAGCCAATTATTGTTCGGCATCCTGGTACAGTATTCAGGGCAGCCTGCCGTGTCCGGGAACTGATGGTGATTCCCGTGGCTTTGTTCTTAAAGTGAATCAACCCCAGCTCGAAAATGGCAGCTTCGATACAGGCAGCGGTTTGATCACCATGCCACAAAATGCATTTAATGGCGATATTCATGGAGAATATCCTGCCTTCCTTGTTCAAAGCGGAGACAAATTCCAATCCGTAGTCAACTGCGCATATGGTGCTACCAGTTGTTACGTTACATTTCGCCTAGATTATATGATCGGAAACGGTCCAATAAATACTCTTTGGTCGTTCCGTGAAAAATACGATGGGTTGTATTATCGGGTGAATCTGGATCTTAGTCCCTTGGCTGGACAAAACGTCAAATTCATATTAACAGTTCTGGCTACCGGATCTCCGACAGGCGATCGAGCTTTGTGGTCGAATCCGGTTATTGCCCGTCAAGGCGGAACGGTCCCTGTTACTGTGACCCCAGGCACACCAACCTCGACACCTGTTACTCCGGCATCCTGTAACCGTGCTCAATTTATCACCGATGTGACAATCCCGGATGGTACTGTTATTAACCCCGGATCAGTATTCAGTAAGACCTGGCGATTAAAGAATGTAGGTACCTGTACCTGGACAACTTCTTATATGCTCTTATTCGATACTGGCGCAATAATGGGCGGCCCGGCTTCAGTCAACTTGCCAAATACGGTATTACCAGGGCAAACAGTGGATTTAACGATTAATTTGACG
>CAZPCR010000404.1:0-3308 GCA_964585035.1 uncultured Anaerolineaceae bacterium | reverse complement strand
ATTATTATTCACCAGGATCTGGCTGGTGATGTATTTGTCACCGCAGCGTTCGGCGATCACGGAAGGATTGATCACCGGCACACCCTGAGCCTCGAAAATCCGGGAGATGTAGAGACCGCGCGAATAAGAGATAGACCGCTCGAAAAGGACATCCACATCCCAAGACGGTTTCGAGATATCGAAGAAGGTCTCGCCATCCAGGATGCGGATGATTTCCACTTTAGGACGGCGCCCTAATTCCTCCAGCAGGAGTTTTTCCTCGGGGCGCAGGCGGGTCATGAGAAAACCAACGCGAGTCATCAGTTATTTCCTTTCGGGGACAGTTTCGAACGCCGATAAAACACGATCTGTCACCTGCTCCGTGGTCAGTGTGCCACCCAGATCGGGTGTGACGGCCTGATGCGAAATGCAATCGAGGATGGCCTGGCGCAGCCGTTCGGCAACGGCGGCTTCTCCAATGTACTGAAGCAGCATGACAGCAGAAAGGAAAGTCGCGATAGGGTTGGCTATATGCTTCCCTACCAGGACCGGCGCGCTGCCATGAACCGGCTCGAAGACAGCAGCCTTGACACCGATGTTCCCTGAATAGGCCACACCCAGCCCCCCCACCAGCATGGAGGCTTCGTCGCTCAGGATGTCGCCAAAAAGATTGGTCGTGACGATCACATCGAACTGCCCGGGAGCGCGCACCAATTCCATGGCGCAGGTATCCACCAACATTTCCTCGGCGGTGATCCCGGGATATTCGCTGGCGACTTCCAATGCCACACGGCGGAACAGGCCGCAGGTCTGGCGCAGGACATTGGCTTTATGCACTATGGTGACCTTATGCCGCCCCTCGGCACGAGCCAGCTCGAAGGCTTTGCGGGAAACCCTCTCAGAAGCCCGGCGGGTAATGATCATTTCGCCCACCGCGCGGTTGCCGTCGTCTTCGATGCGCTCCACACCGCTGTACAGGTCCTCGGTGTTCTCGCGCACGACCACGAGGTCGATGCCGGGACGAGAGGTTGAATGGTCAAACGAACGGCAGGGACGCACATTGGCATACAAGTCCAATGCCTGGCGCATACGTACAACCGGCGAAAAATAGCCGGGGATATCAGGCGGTGTGGTCACCGCGCCGAACAATGTGGCATCCGACTTAATGATCGATTCCAGAGTGGATTCAGGCAATGGAGTGCCATGTTTCTGATACGCACAGAACCCAATGTCGCCAACCTCGAATTCAAATTGCAGATCGAGCGCCTTCAGGACTTTTTCGGCCTGGGCGATGACCTCCGGCCCAATGCCATCGCCCGGCAGCAGGCAAATGCGATAGGTCATAACAAGTCCTCGATCTCATGATCTTTAAGAAAGTTAACGATGCCACCCGCCTCGGCGATCTTCATCACGAAGGCGGGCAAAGGCTGGGCTTGATAGATGTGATCCTTGGTGAGGTTGGAAATGCGGCCACTGACGAGATCGACCTGGATATCGTCGCCTTCGTCGATATCGGCGGAGGCTTCGGGGCATTCCAGGATCGGCAGTCCGATGTTGATGGCATTGCGAAAGAAGATGCGCGCAAAGGAGGGCGCAATCACACACACAGCCTGCGAGCCCTTGATGGCAATCGGCGCATGTTCACGTGAGGAGCCGCAGCCGAAGTTCTGCCCGCCCACGACCACATCGCCCGGCTTGACGTTTTTGGCATAGTCCGGTTTGATCTCGCAAAAAACATTCTTGGCTAATTCGAGCGGGTCAATGGTGATGTTATAACGGCCGGGGATGATCTCGTCCGTATTAAGGTTCTCTCCAAATTTCCAGGCTTTTCCCATGTCAGGCCTCCTCAAAGTAGGGTCGCGGGTCCGTGATCTTGCCGGTCAGTGCAGTGGCAGCCGCGGTGGCCGGGCTGGCCAGATAAATCTCCGATAACGGGCTGCCCATGCGGCCAATAAAGTTACGGTTCATGGTGGTAAGCGCCCGCTCACCGGCCGCCAGGATCCCGCCATGACGCCCGATGCAGGCACCGCAGCCGGTGCCGGTGACGGTACAACCTGCATCCATCAATATCTCGATCAACCCGTTCTGCAAAGCTTTCTTGTAGATGCGGGCGCTAGCCGGAGTAACGATGACGCGTGTGAAAGGATGGACTTTTTTACCCTTGAGCATATTCGCCACGATCACCAGGTCTTCATAGCGGGCATTGGTGCAGGTGCCAATATAGACCTAGTGGACCTTCAACCCGGTCACCTGATCCAATTCCTTGACGTTATCCACGTCCGGCGGGCAGGAGACTTGCGGAGCAAGCCCGGAAACATCGAGTTCCACTACACGCTCGTAGTGTGGATCGATGGGAAGAATCCGTTCGAATGGGCCGCGAGCCGGGGTCTCGTTTTCGAGATAGTCAATGGTGACCTGATCGGCGGCGATCAATCCACATTTTGCGCCGACCTCAGTGGACATATTCGGAAAAATAATGCGTTCGTGCATCGGCAGGTTATCGATGTAATCGCCGCAGAATTCAACGGAACGATAGGTGGCACCATCCATGCCAAGCAAGCCCGCAAGGTGGATCATGACGTCCTTGGCATAGACGCCCGGCTGGGTCTTGCCATGCAGCTTCACACAGATCGTCTCAGGAACCTTGAACCAGCATTTACCCGTGACCCAGGCTACGCCAATCTCGGTAGAGCCGAGGCCAGTACCAAAGGCGCCCATGGCCCCATAGGTATTGGAATGAGAGTCCGCGCCGATGACGATAGCCCCGGGGATGACAAAGCCCTCCTCGAGCATGACCTGATGACACACACCCTGTTTGAACAGATACGGGAGGCCCTGTTCTTTGACGAACTCGATGATCTTCTTATGGTTCTCGGCTGCCAAGACATTCGGCGCAGGATAGGCATGATCCAAATGGATCACAATGCGATCCTTATCGAGGATCGGCTTGCCGATCTCATTGAACGCTTTTATGGCGAGTGGGGTGGTGTTGTCATGGCTCATGATATAGTCCACGTCCACCAGGACGATCTCACCGGCATGGACATCATGCCCGGCTTTACGAGAGAGGATCTCTTCAATTAAGGTACCCATAATCACTCCTTCTTTCGATTTGTTTACAGCGGATGAAATTATTTCGGATCCACCCACAGGGACCCCACCCCGGCCCCCTTACGCACCGAGGAGTACACCCGGTATCTTCGACTGCGCTCCGCACTCTTCGAGTGTGCTCCGCGATCCCCATTTTTGGATATGGGCTGGAGTACACCGCCCTTATCCAAAAATTCGGGGATCTTACCGTAGGTGTAAGTAGACATAATATTTCAGGA
>CAZPCR010000403.1:0-3315 GCA_964585035.1 uncultured Anaerolineaceae bacterium | reverse complement strand
TAGTTCATTCAGGATTGACTCAAGGGGATGACGCTCACCACCACGGCCAAGCGCCACGTCGTCCGGGCGATAGGTGCCGAGAAGAAAGATACGAGAATCCTTGAGCTGGCGGGCAAGGTGGAATAGGAGATTCAACGAGCCGCTGTCCGCCCATTGAAGATCATCGAGTACAAGAATTAGTGTGCAGCCTTTGGATAATTCCTTCAAAACGGCGGCGTATTGTTCGAATATTTTTTCCTGGTCGAGAGCGGGATCGAGCTTGGCGGTCTTTGGGTCTGTTTTTTTGCCGAGTCCTTCAGGAAGGATGCCGCTGTTCAGTGCAAATTCAGTCGCAATACGTGTCACGAGGCCTGCAGCCGGGACGAAAATACCGATCAGATCGGGTCCGACCTTGATCAATGTTTGACCCGATATGCGCACAAATTCTTTGAGCCGGGTCGTTCGTTTTGCATTGGCATTTTCAGCGGCTGATTTGCCCTCCAGGGGTTCTGTGGTCAGCAACGTCAATACCTGGCGAAAGGGGAGGTATGGATCGCCTGAGCCGGTCTGCGCATTACACACACCGATGGCAGTAATAAGTTTGGAATCTGATTCTTCCTGCTCGCGAATGAATTCTTCGACGAGGGTGGATTTACCCGCACCTGCCTCGCCTGCAATAAAAGCGACTTGCAACTGGCCTGCGCCAGCTTTCTTTACAGACTCTTCCAACCGAAGTAGTTCGGTTTTTCGACCAATAAATGGGTTTTGTGGCATAAGCTCCCTCGAGCGTTGCTTATACAAAGAATAATGTGTGAACTACCTACTTGATTGTAACCACAGATGAACATGATGAGCATGGGGAAGAGTAAATTGATCACGTGATATTTCACGTGAGTTTAATGAACAACTGCCCCCGCATGCCCTAGTCTGTCCATCAGGAGAGCAAGGCGCGTACGTCCGGCAATTGCAGGAACGATGATCGGAATTCAGCGTTTGTAATATGGTCGGCAATGAACTGAACAGTTGCACGCGCCTGGACCTTAAATGCAGCGGCTTTCTGCGGGTCGGGTTCTATCCCGGCCAGTGCAGCGAAAATCTGCCATAAAAGCCGCCTGGAGCCAATGGCTTCCGCCGCGAGACGGGCAGCCGTGAACGACTCTCTACCCAGATCGAGCTCGTTATTCAGCTGATGCGCCTGGCCCTGCAGGAAAAGCGCCTCGGGCAAATATTGGCCAAGTTTAAAGGGTCTATCGTCGGCGACGAGTGCATCTGCAATGGCGATGGCTTTCGTATGATCTTTTCGAGCAAGGGCAAGTCTGCATTGGGCCAGTTTCAGTGCATAGTCCCAGATCGAATTGTTGAGGGTACATACCTCGAGAGTGGAGGCGGCCAGATCGAGCTGGCCGGTGGCGATCTCACAAAGTGCATAAGCAACCAACGTTGAGGTTCGCGCAGGAGAGTTGGGGACATTCTGGTTTGGCAGGCGGGTGGTACGATACAAATCCATTCCCTTTTGAACGGCTCCGATCGTCAAGTATGCCGTGTTCAGGATGGAACGATACCAAGCCACGTAGACCGGAGTATTCGCTTCCTGTGCCAGACGAACACTCGCCTCCAGCTCATCCAAAGCTTTGTCGATCTCTCCGTATTCGAACCAAATCTGCCCCTGAATATTACGCGGCCAACCTTGATTCCAGATATTCTTCGTTGCGCGGCTGATCTCCAGACTCTCCTGTGCAATGCCAAGAGCTTTCTCGTATTTTCCCCTCCAAAAAAGACCCAATAGCCAGGCGTTCAGATTATTCGTCAGCATGGTCATATTGCCCAGTTCCCGCCACAAACTCGCCCCCTCTATCAGCCGCGCTTCTGATTCATCGAGCTGGCAGGAGACATTGTAGGCCCAGCCCAAGTCGCTGAGCGTGTAGGCCATTTGTTCGCGCAGGTTCAGCTCGCGTGCCAGGGTCAAGGACTTCTCCCCGTATGCAATGGCCGGGACTGCCTTGCTTTCCTGTAGATTCGCCAGGAGCAGGTTCCACAACACTCGTGATTCAAGGGCGCGGTCTCCCAACTCCTGAGCCAGCTTGAGGGTTTCCTGTGATAAGGCCTGCCCCTTAACTGCATCCACCACGGAGGTGGGAGTGGAATAAAGTGTGCTGGTTGCCACCATGGCATCCAATTCCATCTTACGGTCGTGGGAGGCGCGGGCAGCCACCAGCATTTCATCGTAGGTCTGCACTGCCTGCTCAAACTTTCCATTCAATTCCAGTGCACGCCCAAGGCGCGCATAAAGATGGTGTAGTTGTTCCGGGCTGATGGTGACCTCTTTGCAAAGCTCCAGCGCACGGGTGTAGGCCGCGATCGCTTCATTCTGAGCATAACTCGCGTAGGCCGCATCCCCTGCCAATATCCAATAGGGAATAGCCTTCTCGGCATTGCGTGCTTCGTCATAATGATGGGCCAACTGCAACGCAAATTCACCGGCATGATCAAGGGATATCGCTTCGAGGGTTTCGGCGATCTCGCCATGCAACAGGCGCCGTTCACCCGCACCCAGCTCGTCGTAGAGATATTGCTGGGTCAATGCGTGTGAGAAGCGAAAGGAGGAGAGAAACTGTTTGCCGACCTTTATTTCACCCTGTTCGAACACCAGGCGATACCGTTTCTCCAACTCGCGTGACAAGTCCTTCACCAGCTCAAGCTCGGGTACCTTCCGAATTGGTGCTACCACCTGTGCGGTAAATTCATAGCCCATCACACTTGCAACTGTGAGAGTCTCATGTAATGCGGCAGGCAGGCGTGCGATACGTTCCCCAATCACACCCTCGACGCGGGCAGGCAATGTGCCCCAATCAAAGGTCGAACCTTGAATCCAGAGCCCGTCTTTATCTTTGACCAGACCGCCGCTTTCCTGCAGGTTACGCAAGAGTTCCACAGTAAATAAAGGATGCCCGTCTGTACGGGCAAATAACTGCTCTCGGAATCCGGCCTCAAGGTGATTGGGTTCGGAATCGATCAAGGCGTTAGTGAAAGCCCTGCTTTCGTCCGAACTTTCGCGCGAAAGATCAAGGACAATATCGCCCTGATAACGTTTGAGTTCATTCAGGATCGACTCAAGTGGATGGCGTTCGCCATCGCGACCCAAGGCCACATCGTCGGGGCGATATGTGCCCAGAAGCAGGATGTGAGAGTCTTTGAGCTGGCGGGCAAGATGGAACAAGAGATTTAACGAGCCGCTGTCTGCCCATTGGAGATCATCCAAGACAAGAATGAGGGTGCAGTCCTTGGATAGCTCTTTCAGAACGGCGGCGTATTGTTCGAATATCTTTTCCTGGTCGA
>CAZPCR010000402.1:0-3324 GCA_964585035.1 uncultured Anaerolineaceae bacterium | reverse complement strand
AGGAGATTTCCAGGGCGTACCGCATCGGCTCGAATTTGTTCGCGAAATCCGAGGTGTCCGTTGGTATAACGACTCAATTGCCACCGCTCCCGAGCGGGTACTGGCTGCCCTGCATTCGTTTGAAGAACCGGTTGTGCTTCTCTTGGGTGGTCGCGATAAAAACTTGCCGTGGGAAGACCTGGCGACTTTCATCCATGAGCATGTGGACCATGTAGTTATTTTTGGCGAGGCCGCAAATAAGATCTTTAAAGCAATAACGGCTGAAGGCTCATGGATAAGGCCTTTCACTCTTGACCGCGTCGATACCCTGCAGGCAGCCGTCCAAAAAGCTGCGGAATTGGCTGAGAAAGGTGATGTTGTCCTATTTTCACCCGGAGGCACCAGCTTCGATGAGTTCAAGGATTTTGAAGAACGAGGAGAAAAGTTTAGATTATGGGTGCACGAACTTTCATAAACGAAATAAGGCCTGCTGAAACACACCCAGCCACCCAGCCCGGACGTGGTCTTGATCTGCCCCTGTTGGTGTCGATCAGCTCGCTGGTCATCTTCGGCCTGATGATGATGTTTTCAGCTTCTTGGGATTATTCGCTGTTGGAATATGGCTCACCGATGTATATGTTCGAGCACCAGTTGATATGGCTCGGGTTTGGACTCGTCGCCGCTTTGCTGTTAGCGCTGTTTGATTATCATCATTGGCGCAAGTTGATCATCCCAGTGATGGCGCTAACCATCATCCTGCTGGCAACCGTCCTTTTCATGAATGAGATCCGCCTAGGTGCGAAACGAGCGTTGTTCGAGGGTTCATATCAGCCGTCGGAGCTGGCAAAGCTGGCAACTATCATTTATTTATCGGTATGGTTGTATGCGAAGCGGCAGATGCTCCACGATATTTCGCTAGGGTTGTTTCCGCTGGGTGTGATCCTGGGTGTGATTGGTGGTTTGATCTATCAGCAACCCGATTTGAGCGCAGCCGCAACTATTCTTATCATCGGTGGCTTGCTTTTCTTTTTGGCGGGCGGTGACTTGAAACAAATAGGCATCCTGCTAGTGATCGCGTTCGCAGCCGGCTGGGTAGTGGTGCAAATCAGCCCAACCGGGCATGAACGTGTGGCTGAGTTCATTGCAGGGTTGAAGGATCCCACACAGGCTTCCTATCACGTCCAGCGTTCGTTCGAAGCCATTGTTAACGGGAGTTGGTTCGGTGTTGGTATCGGACGCGCACAATCGAAATTGACCGGACTGCCCGTACCCCCCACAGATAGTATCTTTGCCGTGATTGTGGAGGAGCTTGGTTTATTCGGCGCGCTGATACTGATAGGAATGTATGCGCTGGTGATTTGGCGCGGGTTCGTTATCGCGCGCCGCGCACCCGATATGCTGGGCACCCTGCTCGCCACCGGGCTGGTGGTATGGATCGGACTCGAGGCCGGCATCAACATGATGGTGATGGTTGGATTGATGCCGTTCGCCGGCAATGCCCTGCCCTTCATCAGTGCCGGAGGCTCCAACCTGGTATCGTCTCTTGCAGCAATAGGTATCTTACTTAACATATCCCGCCAGAGAGGCGAGATAACTAACGACGAAGACTGGAGATCATATAGTGCGGCTGTTAATCTGCGCGGGTGGAACCGGCGGCGGCGTATACCCCGCCCTCGCCGTGTTTCAGGCTCTGTATCTTAAACAACCGGATGTCGAACTTCTTTGGGTCGGCGGTGAAAACGGCATGGAAGCAGAACTCGTGAAGCGTGCGGGACTTCCCTTTACATCCATCCCTGCCGCGGGTCTCCACGGCATAGGCTTGCGGGCTTTACCGGGTAACCTGGCCAAACTCACCCGCGGCCTACTCGCTTCCCGGAAGATCCTGCGCGATTTCAGGCCGGATATTTTGTTCTTTACCGGAGGATATGTCGCTGGACCGATGGCTTTTGCTGGACGGCGTGTGCCTACCCTTGTATATGTCCCCGATATCGAACCGGGCCTGGCATTGAAATCCCTTGCGCGTTTCGCGGACCGTATCGTGGTCAGTGCGGAAGATTCGCAGAAATACTTCTCCCGGAAGGTATTAGTGACCGGTTATCCGGTTCGCCCCGATATTAAAGCCTGGACCAGGGAAACTGGCCGCCAGACACTTAACCTGGATGACAATTTGCCCGTCCTGTTGGTAGTCGGAGGAAGTAAAGGTGCTCGTACGATTAATCAGGCACTGCTACACCAGCTCCCCACCTTGCTCGATATTACTCAGATCGTACATCTCACCGGTCTACTTGATTGGGAGGTAGTGGAAACCGCGACCGCCAGCCTGACATCGGCGCAAAAGGAACGTTATCATGCTTATCCATATTTACACGAGCAGATAGGCGCTGCCCTCGCCAGCGCGGATCTTGTCGTGGCGCGGTCAGGTGCGTCTGCCCTGGGAGAGTTCCCATTCTTCGGCTTGCCCGCCGTTCTTGTTCCATACCCATACGCCTGGCGTTATCAAAAAGTAAATGCCAATTACCTCACCAAACACGGGGCAGCCATCCTTCTAAGAGATGAACGCCTGCCCTATGAATTGCTGCCGGTCGTGAAAAACCTGCTCAATGATCCATCCAGGCGCCAAGCTATGAGCATCGCGATGAAGTCGCTCGTACAATCGCAAGCTGCGGAAGCTATTGCCGGACAGCTGCTTGACCTGGGAGGACAACGCCAATGATGAGCATTGTTTATGTGTTATGGATGTACGTCATCCTCTTTGCTGTCATCGGGATGCTGCGCGGTTGGGCGAAGGAGTTGCTCGTGGCCTTCAGCGTGATCCTAGCTCTGGCTCTCAACCTGCTGTTGAAACAATATATCCCCATCGTCCGTGACCTGCCGGATGACAGCAGTTCGTTGTTCTGGATCCGTACCCTCATACTGGTCGCGCTCGTTTATTTTGGTTATCAAACCGTAGCGCTCGTACCGCACCTGGCTTCGAAAGCTGTGCGAGAGCGTTTACAAGACGCCCTCTTCGGCGCGATCCTGGGTGCCATCAACGGATATCTGATCGCGGGGACAGTGTTGTTTTATCTCGACCAGGCCAAATATCCATATCCAAATATTGTCAGTGCGCCTCCGGCCCAGCTGGCAGCCTCCATCGCCCAGATGATGGCTTATATGCCGCCTCATTTACTCGGCGTGCCGGGCATTTACTTCGCCGTAATCCTTTGCTTTATCTTTGTAATCGTCGTCTACGTCTAAACTGTACCTGTAACCTCGATAAATATATGACACACGTCCATTTCATCGGCATAGGCGGCAGCGGACTTTCCGCAATAGCCCGCCTCTTAAAGGAAAGCGGATATACCG
>CAZPCR010000401.1:0-3326 GCA_964585035.1 uncultured Anaerolineaceae bacterium | reverse complement strand
ACCAGCAGGGCCTGTCCGAGCGCATTATTGATCTTATGGGCGCCGGTATGCGCCAGGTCTTCGCGCTTGAGATAGATCTGCGCACCGCCCAACTGCTCCGAGAGACGCCGCGCATAGGTCAGTGGGGTAGGGCGGCCAACGTATGTAGCCAGCAAATGTTTAAACTCCTGCTGAAAAGCTGCATCGTTCCTGGCGTCTACAAACGCCTTCTCCAGCTCGATTAAGGCGGGCATCAACGTCTCAGGCACAAACTGTCCGCCGTAGGGACCGAACTTGGGAGGTAATAAAGTTGTCGTCATAATTTCTCCGAGGATGATCCAGATGTAATTTTCGATCCGACTTCATTGTCCAACTCACGTACTGCGTGGATGAATGCATTTATCTTGCCAATGTCTTTTTTCCCGGGGCTTGATTCAACACCGGAAGCAACGTCCACACCCCAGGGATTCACCTGCCGCACTGCGTCGGCGACGTTCTCGGGTTTAAGGCCTCCTGCCAGGAAAAACGGATAGCGCTTTGCCAACCTGGCGGCGGCAGACCAGTCTGCCATAAGACCGGTGCCGCCGTAGAAACCCTTGACGACCGCATCTACCAAAAATGCCGGGGCCGTACTGCGGGCATACATCCCTGCCTCCTCCGACACTGGTACCCCGCGAAAAGCCTTGAATGCTTTATTCTTAAAAGCTGCGCAGAATTCGGGCGATTCGTCTCCATGGAGTTGTACCAGATCTAAAATACCGGTTCCTAAAATGGTATTAATTTCACCTGCTGATGAATTCACAAATACACCGACCAATTCGATGGAGGGGTAGGCCTTTTTCAAATCAGTCCCGATCTCGATGAATTTTTGAGTTTCAATGAACCTTGCACTTTTCGGAAAGAAATTAAAGCCAAGATAATCTGCGCCTACCTCGATGGCGGCCTGAGCGTCGGAGAGAGTTGTGATGCCACAGATCTTGATCTTTGTCATAGGAAATTAACCAGAGATAAACTGAGATAAACAGAGATGGAGGAGTACTTTATGCACAGGCTGTGAATAATCATGAAAATCTTTTAGGCCTTTTGCATGGTTAGGCCCGACAGCTCCCTGACTTTGGCTGCAATGTCTGGTGCGGTGATCAGCGCTTCGCCCACGAGGACCGCATCGACATTTACGTTTGCAAGCCGCTCAACATCTTCATGAGTGAATATGCCGCTTTCAGAAATAACCGTAATATCAGCAGGAATGATCGGACGTAAAATCTCAGTTGTGGTGAGGGATACTTTGAATGTGGCCAAGTCTCGATTGTTAATACCGACCAACTGAACTTCGTGTAGTCGTAATGCGCGATCGACCTCGGCCTCATTATGAACTTCCACCAAAGGCGTGAGACCTAACTCCAAAGCAAGGGCGTGCAGACCTGCAAATTGAGAGTCGTCAGGCAGGGCTGCGGCGATTAACAAAACTGCATCGGCCCCGTTAGCGCGAGCTTCATAAAGCTGCGGCTCGGCGATCATGAAGTCTTTGCGCAGGAGGGGAAGAGTTGAATGATGCGCAAACCGTAAGTCGTAAAGTGTTTGAAGCTCCCCAAGGAAATATTTCTGATCAGTGAGGACGCTGATTGCGGACGCGCCATTTTCAGCATAGATATGTGCGATATCAAACAAGTCAATATGGGGGGCAAGCATCCCTTTGGACGGGCTGGCCCTCTTTAGTTCCGCGATCAGTTTTGGATGGGAGTTTCCTCGGCGTGCTAAGGCCGCGAGAAAATCCCTCGGCTTGGGACTCTGCTCCGCAGCGCGGCGCAATGCATGCGCATCGAGGGCCGCTATTTCCGTCCTTTTATAAACAAGGATTTCTTCGAGGACATCCTTCATGCTGAGGCCGGCTGTACGAACGATTTGCTGAAATCAAGCAATGAGTTAAGTTTGTCAAGAGCCTGGCCGCCATCCAGGGAGGCGCGCGCTTCCTCCAGGCCGGACTTGAAGTCACCCGTTTCGGCTGCAATAGCACCTGCTGCGTTAAGCAATATCGCATCGCGGCGAGCACCGTTCAGTTTGCGGCCGAACAAGTCGCGCATCATCACTGCCGCTTCATCCGGCGTGCCACCGCGCAGGTCGGCAACCGTGGCGCGCGCCAGCCCCAACTCGGCGGGATCCAGATCATACGTCCTGACAGCCCCATCTTTCAGGTGGCTGATGCGATTGATGCCGCAGGGATTGAGCTCATCGGTGCCGCCCGCACCGTGGATGATGAGCGCGGCGCGCGCGCCGAGCTCGTTCAACACATTGGCAAGCGGCTCGGTAAGAGCCGGGGAGTATATGCCGATCAGCTGGACATCGGCGCCGGCCGGGTTGGTGAGCGGGCCGAGCAGGTTGAAAATGGTGCGCTGTCCGATCTCCTTGCGAGCTGCCCCGACATATTTCATGGCTGGGTGAAATTTGGGTGCAAATAGAAAACCAATCCCGATTTCACCTATGGCTTTGCCGACCTGGTCAGCGCTCAAGTCAAGGTTGAGGCCGAGAGCCGCCAGTACGTCGGCACTGCCGCACTGCGAGGAGGCCGCGCGGTTCCCATGCTTGGCAACCTTCCGCCCGGTGCCTGCAATAACGAAGGCAGCGGCTGTGGATATATTGAAGGTCTGCGCTCCATCGCCACCCGTTCCGGCTGTATCGTAAATAAGAGTGCTGCGGTCGGCCAACTCAACTTTCACGGCATTGGCGCGCATGGCACGTGCCGAACCGGTGATCTCTTCGACAGTCTCACCTTTCATGCGCAGGGCCACGAGATAAGCTCCGATTTGGGCCGATGTTGCCCCGCCGGTCATAATGACGTTCATGGCTTCCTGGGCCTCGACGGCGCTAAGATCTATGCGGTTCACTGCTTTGGCAATAAATGGTTTTAACATGGCGTTCTCTCCTGTATTTGATATTGCTAACGGTTTGATTTCCAGAAAATTCTTGAGAATCTCTTTCCCATGTTCGGTGAGAATCGACTCGGGATGGAACTGGACTCCGAACGTGGGATATTGCTTGTGTCGAACAGCCATGATCTCGTCCTCTGCAGTGGATGCCGTCACTTCCAATTCGGCGGGCAACGGCTCATTGACGATCAGGGAGTGATACCGCATGGCTTCGAAGGGCGATGGGATGCCCTTGAAAATATCGCGACCGTTATGAGTAACGAGCGACGTCTTACCGTGCATAAGACGTGCGGCACGTTCCACTTTGCCGCCATAGATGGCACCCAGGCATTGATGACCCAGGCAAACGCCCAGCACTGGGATCTTGCCCGTGAAATAACGGATGGCCTCGTTCGAAATGCCACCGTCAGAGGGGGTGCCTGG
>CAZPCR010000400.1:0-3355 GCA_964585035.1 uncultured Anaerolineaceae bacterium | reverse complement strand
CACCATGCTCAGCCTGCTGCCACTGGCCATGCGCATGGCAGGGCCGAAGGAAGTACTGCTGCATGCAATCATTCGCCGCAACCACGGAGCGAATCACTTTATTGTCGGGCGCGATCATGCCGGCCCGGGTAAAGACGCAACGGGCAAGCCATTCTACGGCCCGTATGATGCGCAGGAGTCCATGCGCAAATATGAGCAGGAGCTGGGAGTCAAAATGATCCCGTTCGAAGAGCTGGTTTATCTTCCGGATGAAAAACGCTACGTAGAGGGAAAGGATGTGCCTGCCGGTGCAAAGACATTGAATATATCTGGCACGCAGGTACGCGACGACTATCTTGCCAAGGGCAAACTCCTGCCCGATTGGTTCACCCGGCCTGAGACCGCGGAAATCCTGCGCGAGATGTATCCGCCTCGTCACGAACAGGGATTCTGCATCTGGTTTACCGGCTTGAGCGGTTCGGGCAAGTCGGCTACCACGCAGGTGCTGACTTCGCTGTTGCTCGAGCGCGGGCGCGAGATCACCATCCTCGACGGCGACGTAGTGCGCACGCACCTTTCGAAGGGCCTGGGATTTAGCAAGGAAGACCGCGATACAAATATTCTTCGTATCGGCTTTGTGGCCGGAGAAATAGTACGGGCCGGGGGGGCGGTGATCTGTGCGGCCATCAGCCCATACCGTTCCACGCGCCAGGAAGCCAGCAAGATGGTAGGTGAGAACTTCATTACGGCTTATATGGATACGCCGGTTGAGATTTGTGAACAGCGCGACGTGAAGGGCTTGTATGTTAAAGCCCGCCAGGCCATGGTGGAAGGCCATCCGATGGGATTCACGGGAGTGGACGACCCTTACGAGCCACCGATCGATCCTGAGATCACATTGAAGGGTTACGGTGCGACACCTGAAGAAAATGCGCGCACGATCATCAAGTACCTGGTGGAGCAGGGTCTCCTGCTGTAATCAAGCTAATTAAGAGCCTTCGAAAAGCAATCTTCGGTCTGTCTGTTAAACCGGAGATTATTTTGCCAGGTTTCAGTCCGAGAGAGAACGTATACTCGACAGGAAAACCGGTTTGTTAGTAGAATTATGCCGCTTAGCGACTCCATGAAAAAGCGTATCAGTTCCCGCTTCATTTCTTTCATATTCCTTGGCCTGCTTGCAGCAATCGGGATTTTTCTTGTCCTTCGGGCGACCCCTGAAGGCCTGGGACTCTCCGATGATTCAATAGGGTATATCGCCGGTGCGCGCAGCATCCTTGCGGGACACGGTTATCGCGAAGCCTGGCTGGCCAGCGATGGTCCGGTGACCCACTACCCGCCCCTTTTCTCGTCTGTCTTGGCTTTGATAGGGCTGACCGGGCTCGATCCGCTGCGCGGGGTACGCTTCCTTAACGCATCCTTGTTTGGGCTTAATACTGTCGTCCTGGGTATCCTGGGCTGGCGGATGATGAAGTCACTGCCCGCCGGGCTGCTCCTTGCCGGGTTGTTTGTAGTCAATGGCTCCCTTCTGGGCATACACGCCATGGCATTGAGCGAGCCGTTGTTCATTTTCCTAAGCCTGCTGTCGTTCTGGATGCTCGATCTTTATTTCGAGCGTGATGCGCACTGGCTTTGGCTGGTATGCTGCGGCATTTTCATAGGGCTGGCTTATCTCACGCGTTACGCCGGACTTGCTCTGCTGCCGACTTTTGTAGTGGCGTTGATGGTCATGCTTGATACATGGCGTAAACGTTTAGCAAGCACGGGTATCCTGGTTGCCAGTATGCTGCTATGGATGATCGGTTGGGGGATCCGTAATGAGATCGTAGGCGGCAATGCCACCAACCGCACACTTATCTGGCATCCCATCACTGCCGGAAATTTTGACACTGCGCTTTACAATATTTCAATATTTCTCATGCCGGTTGAAGCCTGGCGACGGGACCTTTTTAAATTCCCGGTTGTTTTTGTGGGTGCGGTGGTGCTCATCCTGGGCGCGGTGCTAGCCTGGATCCTGATCAAAGCGAAGGATGCCCTAACGAAACCTCGTGCGACGGGAGGGCAGGGAATCGTAGCCTTTACGAGCGGGGTGTATATTTTCGGATACCTGGCTTCGATCTTTGCGTCCATGTCCTTCTTCGACGCATCGACAAAATTCAAACCTCGAATCCTATCGCCGATCTATGTCTCGCTCCTGATCCTGGTCATGTTTTTGGGAATGTGGATATGGAACAAGCGCCGTGAAGTTGCGATACCCTTGGCGTTGTTGATCTTCGGCATATCCATTGTCGGTCAGTATGCAACGGTGAGGGAGCTGGCGAAGGGCGGGCAGGGATACGCGTCGTTCCAATGGTACGATTCGAAAACAATGGGATTTTTGAGAACGGTGCCTCCCGCTGTAATGATCTATACGAACCAGCCTCCCGCCGTTTATTTGTATACAGGACGCGGCACATATGTGCTGCCGGACCGATTCGATCCTGTAACTACCGAGAAGAGACCCGGATTCGATATGGGTGTAACAGAAATGCAGGCGCAGATCAAAGCGGGCCGAGCCGTTCTGGCTTTGTTCAGTGGGGGAGGACCTTCGCCCTCGGATGCCGCGCTAATGAGCAGCGGCTTGTACCTTGCCCAAAAATCGGCAGGTGATGAAGTATTCACTGCTTTACCATGAAAGGAAATATGAAAATTCAGGATAAGTTTGATCTTAAAGGCCGTACGGCCGTAGTAACGGGCGGTGGGGGTTTGCTCGGCATTGAATTTTGTAAAACACTGGCCGAAGCCGGGGCCGCCGTGGCGGTCGTCGATTTGAACGCCGCCGGAATCCAGAAAGCATCCGATATTTTAACCAAAGGTGGTTACCATGCCAAAGGATTTATGGCCGATATTACCAAACCAGACTCGGTAGACACCCTGGTCGCTTCGGTGCTCTCGGAGTTTGGGCGGCTCGACATTCTCGTGAATTCGGCGGCGCTCGACCCGAAGTTCGATCCGGATGCGATGGAAAAGGGGATCACGCCCGGCAGTTTTGAAGATTACCCGCTCGACCAGTGGAACGCCGCCTTGAATGTGAATCTGACCGGGATGTTCCTGGTTACGCAGGCATGCGTCAAACCGATGCTTGCAAACGGTAAGAAGGGCAGCATCATCAACATCTGCTCGACCTATGGCCTCAAGGGTCCCGACCAGCGCATCTATATCAAAGACGGCAAACGTGTGGCGTACAAACCAGTCTATTACACCGTGACTAAAGCTGGAGTGATGGGCTTTACAAAATACCTGGCCGCGTATTACGCAGGGACCGATATCCGTGTGAACGCGCTAACACCGGGCGGTGTGTTCAACAACCATGAAGATTATTTTGTCAAGAATTATTCGG
>CAZPCR010000399.1:0-3362 GCA_964585035.1 uncultured Anaerolineaceae bacterium | reverse complement strand
AAAAAGTGCTCGTCTTCGATGGCGCCATGGGCACCAGCCTGCAAAACCAGAACCTCACGGCGAAAGAATTCGGCGGCGAGCAATATAACGGTTGCAACGATTTCCTCGTCATCTCCTACCCCGAAGCCGTGGAAAAAGTCCACCGCTCGTTCCTCGAGGTCGGCGTGGACGTGCTCGAAACCGATACTTTCCGTGCAAACCGCATCACGATGAGCGAATATAAGCTCGGTGATCGAGTGGTCGAGATCAATCAGACTGCCGCGGCCCTCGCGCGCCGACTGGCGGATGAATATGCAGCGAAAACAAAACAGCCGCGTTTCGTGGCAGGTTCGATAGGGCCTTCAGGCAAGCTCCCCTCTGCTAATGACCCTGACCTTTCGAACGTTACCTTTGACCAATTGGCCGAAGTTTTTCGTGAGCAGGCTATCGGTCTGATCCGCGGCGGCGTGGACCTTCTAATCATCGAAACTTCGCAGGACATCCTCGAAGTTAAGGCCGCCATCACCGGTATTCACAAAGCCTTCGACGAGACACAGATATACTTGCCGCTGCAGGCCCAGGTCACGCTCGATACTACGGGTCGTATGCTGCTCGGCACCGATGTAGCCGCTGCGCTGACCATCCTCGAAGGGATGGGAATCGATGTAATTGGCCTCAATTGCTCCACCGGTCCGGAACACATGCGCGAGCCTATCCGCATCCTTGGTGAAAATTCCAGACTTCCGGTCTCCTGCATTCCCAACGCGGGTTTGCCCCTCAACGTGGATGGCCAGGCAGTCTATCCTCTTGAACCGGAACCCTTCGCCGCTGCGCTCGTGGAATTCGTGGAGAAACATCACATCTCGGTGGTTGGCGGATGCTGCGGCACAACACCAGCCCACTTGAAATTGCTGGTGGAAAAGATCAATGGTCGGCCGCACCCCGACCGACCGCAAGAGTCTGATGCGAAACTGGCATCGTCCATGACGGCGACGCTCATGCGCCAGGACCCTCCTCCGACTTTGCTCGGCGAACGTTGTAACGCACAGGGTTCACGTAAGTTTAAGAAGATGCTTCTCGAAGAGGATTATGACGGCATACTCGAACTGGCGCGCGAACAGGTGGCCGGCGGAGCGCACGCACTGGATATATCATGCGCGGTGACCGAACGCCCCGATGAAGTGGAACTTATGCGCAAGGTGGTCAAGAAACTGGAGATGGGCGTGGATGTCCCGCTCGTGATCGACACCACTGAGCTCGATGTATTGGAAACCGCGCTCAAGACCGCACCGGGGCGCTGTCTCATCAATTCCACGCATCTCGAATCAGGCCGTGCAAAAGCTGACAAGATCTTCACGCTTGCCAAAACCCATAATGCGGCAGTTATTGTTCTGACCATCGACGAAAATGGCATGGCCAAAACACGCGACCGCAAATTGGAGGTTGCAAAGCGTATCTACGATATTGCCGTGAATGATCACGGTCTCAAACCTCAGGATCTGGTCTATGATGCATTGACCTTCACGCTTGCCACGGGCGACGAAGAGTTCATCAACTCCGCCATCGAGACCATTGAAGGCATCCGCCTGATCAAACAGAACCTGCCGGGCGTGATGGCCTCGCTGGGCGTGAGCAATCTATCGTTTGGTCTCGCACCGCAAGCGCGGCCCATATTGAATTCGGTCATGCTTTATTACTGTATACAGGCCGGTCTCGATATGGCCATTGTCAACCCTGTACAGGTCAAGCCCTATACCGAGATCGATGCCAAGGAACGCGAGCTGGCCGAAGACCTGATCTTCAACCGCCGCGCCGACGCCTTGCAACGCTACATTGAATACTTTGAAAAGGTCTCACCGCAGTCCGCCGAGAATCCGCTGGCTGATCCGACCGAGGGCATGACGCCCGAACAGCGTCTGCATTGGTCCATCCTGCATCGCCATAAGGAAGGCGTCGAAGCGGATATTGACTCGCTGGTTAACCGTGGCGACTTCCCGACCAAACACGAAGCAGCGGTTCACACCCTCAACACCGTCCTTCTTCCCGCCATGAAGGAAGTCGGTGATAAGTTCGGCCTGGGTGAGCTGATCCTGCCGTTCGTGCTTCAATCCGCCGAGGTCATGAAGAAATCTGTTGCACATCTCGAGAAGTATCTCGAAAAGAAAGAGGGCGTTAGCAAGGGACTGGTGGTACTCGCGACGGTCTATGGCGATGTGCACGACATCGGCAAGAATCTGGTGAAGACCATTCTCGCAAACAACGGATATGATGTGATCGACTTGGGCAAGCAGGTGCCGGCGGAGACGATCATTACCAAAGCCGTCGAGGTCAACGCCACCGCGATCGGTCTCTCAGCCCTGCTGGTTTCCACATCCAAGCAGATGCCGTTGATCATCAACGAACTGCATCGCCGCAATTTAAAATTTCCGGTGCTGGTCGGTGGGGCGGCCATCAACCGCCGCTTTGGCCGCCGGATCATGTTTACAGAAGACGGGAGTGCTCACGAGCCTGGCGTATTTTATTGCAAAGACGCCTTCGAAGGCCTGGATACGATGGACCAGATCATCGTCCCGCAGAAGCTGGAAGACCTGCTTATTCGTACCCGCCGTGAAGCAGATATGGAAATGGGGCGCGCATCCCAGATGCCCGAACACCGCAAGACGGAAGGCACGCGCTCGAACATTGTCGCTGAATCGATCACACATCCGCTCAAGTGGGGCCAGCGCGTCGTTAAAGATATGCCGCTGGAGCTGGTGTTCAAGCATCTCAGCCTCAACGAGCTCTATCGGTTGTCATGGGGCGCCAAGAACTCTCACGGCCCGGATTGGGAAAAACTCAAAGCCGAGTTCGAGGCAAGGCTGGCGCGCATGACCAGGGAGGCCATCAAAGATGGCTGGCTCAAACCGCAGGCAGTTTATGGTTTTTTCCCCTGCCAATCTTCCGGCGATGATTTGATCATCTATAATCCCGACACGATCAATACCGCCTCGCCAGATGAACTGACGCGCCTCACCTGCCCGCGCCAGCCTTATGACGATCATCTATGCCTGGCTGATTATTTTGCTTCCACCGCATCCGGTAAGATGGATGTAGTCGCTTTCCAGGTTGTAACCGTCGGTCGGGAAGCCACCGAACTCTTTGATAAACTCCAGGCGGCAGGCGATTACTCCGAAGCATATTTTATTCACGGGCTGGCTGTCCAGACGGCGGAAGCCACAGCGGATTACATGCATGGGCATATACGAAGAGAGCTGGGGCTCGGCGAGGAGCAGGGCAAACGTTATTCATGGGGTTATCCCGCCATCCCCGATCTGGAAGACCATAAGAAAGTGTTCCAATTGCTGCCGGCCGTCGAAAAAGAGCTCGGCATGACGCTCTCAGAT
>CAZPCR010000398.1:0-3368 GCA_964585035.1 uncultured Anaerolineaceae bacterium | reverse complement strand
AATTTTATTGGATGTCGGATACCTATCCCGCCGCGAACATATCGCTCCGTTCGGCCTCACCTGAAAATGTGGTCCTTCAGACAACCGACGACAGGCCTCAGACGATCGGCGAGATTGACCTGGCCAGCGCGTTTTGGATGGTGCACCCCAAAGCCGTTTATCTCCACGAAGGTCAGCAGTATTACGTGCACAGTCTCGATCTTGAGAAGAACCTGGCTCTTGTTACCGCCGTGGCGCTGGATTACTATACCGAGCCGCAGCGCGAAACCGAGGTTCAAATCCTGTCTGTATCTGAACAAGGCCCACTCACCTCTTCCAAAAAAGAGGCCGGAAAAGAGCTGGGTGAAAAGGGCTGGGGCGAGATCCAGGTCACAACACAGGTCGTGGGCTTCAAAAAACTGCGCTGGTTTACGCGTGAGAATCTAGGCGAAGAACCGCTCGACATGCCACCCACCGACCTTCAAACCACAGGCTATTGGCTTTCATTGTCGGAAGCGATGGTCGAGACACTGCGTCTCACCGGAGCGTGGACGAACGACCCGAACGATTACGGCCCCGATTGGCCGCACATCCGCCTGGCAGTACGGACACGCGACGGATTCCGCTGCCAGGTGTGCGGGACGCCTGAGAATGGACGCGAACATGATGTTCACCATAAGATCCCTTTCCGCGCTTTCCTGCGCGAGCGGACCTCGACTTCCCCGGAACTCACACTTCAAAACCCGGGATCTGCCAGTCCAAAATATACAGACCTCGCAGTCCAAAATGCGAACCGGCTAGACAACCTCATCACGCTTTGCCCGGCATGTCACCACCAAGCCGAACAGAACGTGCGAATGCGTTCGGGTTTGGCCGGGTTATCCTACGTATTAAGTCAATTGGCCCCGCTTTTCCTGATGTGCGATCCAAGCGACCTGGGAGTCCATACGGATGCCGCGGGAACGGTGCGCTCTGGTAGCGAAACATCTCCCGGTGAAAATGCTGCGCGGCCGTCCATCTTCCTGTATGACCAGGTGCCGGCAGGGATCGGTTTCAGCCAAAAACTGTTCGAGCTGCACGATGAATTGATCGCCCGTGCGCTCGAACTCGTCAGCGAATGTGAATGCAAAGACGGCTGCCCATCGTGCGTCGGTCCCGGCGGCGAGAATGGGCTGGGAGGCAAGCAGGAGACGTTGGAGATACTCAAAATATTATGCGGTAGAGGTTGACCAGAGACAACCGGAGATTAACAGAGATGAACGGAGATGAGATACCCTATGGGCACGATGTGAACGGAGATAATCCGCGAAATGCATTAGCAGAGAGGAAGAAAAAAAAGATATACCGCTACGCTCGCCAGGCGCGCTAAGAAAAACACAAAATGTGACCGCGTTCGATATAAAATCAATTTAAAAGGTGATGACAATGACTAATCTCTCGTTCCGTAATTTACGAACCATGATCGTTTTGTCAATGGGAACAATTATTGTTTTAGCTTGTGGAACCACTGCTCCAACTGCTTCACCAACTTTAACTGCGGTTCCAACGGCAACAACTACCCCCCTGTTCCAGCAGGTCACCTTGACGACGACCTCATCGGAAGATGACGGGCAGTCGCCGCCTTATAAGATCACAACACAAACGCCGGCGCTCACAGGCAGCGACGATGCGCGTGTAAAGAATTTCAACGCGGAGACGACCGCCTTGGTAACAAAAGCCGTGGCGGATTTTAAAAAGAAGATGGCAGATATGTCCATCCCACTTGCAAACGCGGAAAGCTCATTCGACGCGCGATACAAACTGCTTTCGCCTCCCGGTAATATATTCAGCCTCAAGTTCGAAATGGAGGGATACGTTTCTGGCATGGCCCACCCTTATCATTTCAGTGAGACGGTTAATTACAACCTGGAGCAGGGAACTGACATATCCATTACCGATCTCTTCCTTCCCAATTCGGCTTATTTACAAACGATCGCAACCTATTGTGCCGCGCAGCTCAAAACCCGCGATATCGGTTTCCAGGACGACTTTACGAAAGGGGCTGACCCGACACTCGATAATTACCACAACTGGAACATTACAGCCGATGGGCTGCTGATCACGTTCGATGAATACCAGGTGGCGCCGTATGTATCCGGCCCACAAACCGTGACGGTACCTTACAGTGAGCTGAAAACGCTGGTCAATCCGCAAGGGCCATTGGGAAATTTCGTAAAATAATTCATTCCTGCCTCATCCAACGCCTGACCGCCTCGCGCGGATGCTTGTGTTCGTTCATTGCATCCAGCAGTTTTTGGGGTTCGGCGTCACAATACAACGCATCGCGATGCTCACGGAAAATAAAGCCTTCATCCACAGCGTGATCGAGCGCAGCCAGCAGAGGGACGTAATAATTTTTCACGTTCAATAAGCCGATCGGTTTTTCGTGCGCGCCGATCTGTCCCCAGGTAAGAGCCTCAAATAATTCATCAAATGTGCCAAAACCCCCGGGCAGGGCGATGTACCCCTCCGCCAATTGATGCATGCGCGCCTTCCGAGCGTGCATATCAGGCGTGACATCCATGCGAGTCAAATCCTTCTGAGCCAGCGCGGACGTATTCATGGTCTCTATGATGATGCCAATTACCTCCCCGCCCGCGGCAAGCGCGCCGGTCGCGACCGCGCCCATCAGACCGGTCTTGCCGCCGCCATACACCAGACGAATGCCGCGTTCCGCCAACATCCTACCCATTTCATTGGCGGCAGACAGATATTCCGCAGAGACATTATCAGAAGACCCGCAAAAGACACAGATCGATTTCATCCTCGACATCCTCTTATCGTTCATCCAAAGTTCATATACGAATGATACACTCTGTATCGCATCTCCAAAAATCATTCAAGTTGTTTCTTACAAGGCAAAACGGGTTGGTCATTCTTTGAGATAGTGAAACTGCGCGCTAACCTGTAAAAATGGTGCCTTGAGTTTACGAGTATAACCGAGGTTAGAATTCTATTAGACACGCTCCAGTACGCTTGTCTTGCTTCCTTAACAGGCATAGAATTCAATTAATGGAATACAAAGATTATTACAAGATCCTGGGAGTGGAACGCTCGGCCAAGACGGACGATATCCGCAAGGCATATCGCAAGCTGGCCATGCAGTACCACCCCGACCGCAACCCCAACAACAAACAGGCCGAGGAAAAATTTAAGGAAATCAACGAGGCCTACCAGGTGTTGAGCGACAAAGAAAAGCGCGGCCGCTATGACCAATTGGGCAGCGCCTATTCGAATTGGGAACAGCGCAGCCGGGGCAGCGGTGAGCAGCAGCAAGGAGACTTTGATTGGAGCCAGTGGTTTGGCGGGCAGCCGGGTGCTTCCGCGGCCGGCGGGACGCGCGTCGAATA
>CAZPCR010000397.1:0-3375 GCA_964585035.1 uncultured Anaerolineaceae bacterium | reverse complement strand
GCTACGAGGTTTCTGATCGTGATGGACCAGAGAAGACCGACGCAGGTATTAGGGAAAATGTAAGATTCTTAAAGCGACTGTCATCCAATCCACATCCACGAATAGCCGGGACCTTTGGTTTGCATGCCAGTACGACCCTTTCAGGTGCTACTCTACAGGCTTGTCGCGTGGCTGCGCCCCCGGAAGCTGGGTTTCACATTCATGTTGCCGAGCACGAAGAAGATGAATATGACAGCCTGAATAAATCGAAAATGCGTATCATGGATCGCCTGCAAGTTCATGAAATACTTGGCCCAAAAACGATTGCCGCTCATTGTGTTCATGTTGACGCACGCGAGATGGAACTTTTAAAGGAAACAAATACTTGGGTAACACATCAACCGCGGTCCAACATGATTAACGCTGTTGGTACGGCGCCGATTGAATCCATGATGCGAATTGGAATTAAGGTCTGCCTGGGTAATGATGGTTTGAGTAACTCAATGTGGGATGAATGGAAAGAAGCTTATTACGTTAACAAGGCCACTAATAAGGACCCGCGTCGAATGAATGGAAACGATGTGGCGGGAATGGCAATCTATAACAATTCAGCGTTGGCAAACGCCTACTTCCCGGATACCCCAATTGGACAGATCACTCCAGGCGCATATGCAGATCTGATTTTTGTTGATTATCAACCGCCGACAGAGGTTACGCCTGAAAACCTGCCTTGGCATATTATCTTTGGATTCCAGCAGGGTATGATAACTACCACAATCGTGGCTGGAAAGATCTTGATGAAAGATCGTGAGTTAACTACATTGGATGAAGACAGGATCGCCGCGCGAGCGCGCGAGCTTTCGCATAAAGTTTGGAAAAGATATCAGGATAACATTAAGTTATGAACGATCCATCGATACTTATGACAATTGCCGTTCTGGGAGGTACAGGCAAGGAGGGCAAGGGCCTGGCTTATCGTTGGGCTAAAGCTGGCTATCGTGTCCTGATCGGCTCCCGCTCGTCCGAAAAGGCGATTATCGCCGCGTCCGAAATTATTAAATTACTCGATGGAGCTTCCTCGGTAGTCGGCACAACTAATCCAGAGGCGGCTAAACTGGCAAATGTTGTTGTATTGACTGTCCCCTATTCTGCACACCGCGAAACTCTTGAATCAATAAGAGATGAATTGCTGGGAAAAATCCTCATCGATGTTACCGTTCCCCTTATGCCCCCGACAGTAACGAAAGTAAAAATGCCACCTGCCGGATCGGCAGCCCAGGAAGCCTTGCAAATATTGGGTGAAAAAGTCAATATCGCCGCAGCGTTCCATAATATCTCCCACGAATATTTATTACAAAACAAAGAAGTTCAGTGCGATGTACTGGTAACTGGAACAAGCAAAGATACGCGCGATAAAGTGCTCAAACTCGTCGCGGCGGCAGGGTTAATAGGCTGGGATGCCGGTCCTATTGAAAATTCTGTTGTTATCGAAGGGCTTACAAGCGTGCTTATCAATATCAACAAACGATACGGCTCCTCGCATGCAGGCATAAAGATAACAGGTGTGATCAAAACCTAAGATGTCTCTCACTCTTACCCCGCTAAAAGGAATTCCTCTCATCCGCGAGGGAGATGACCTTGTGGATATCATTGTTAAAGCTTTACAGACATCGAATTTGGCGCTTGAGGATAATGATATTATCGTTCTCGCGCAGAAAATTGTAAGTAAAGCCGAAGGCCGCATGATCAACCTCAGAAGCATCGAACCAAGCGAACGAGCTGGTCAAATTGCCATTCAAACCGAAAAAGATCCACGTCTCGTCGAGCTTATACTTCAAGAAAGCAATGAAGTTCTTCGTATCCGTCCTGGGACAATCATTGTTGAACATAAACTGGGATTTATTTGTGCCAATGCAGGTATCGACCATTCTAATGTTGCAGGAGCCGGCCGCAAGGCTGAAGAAGTTGTATTGCTACTTCCAAAAGACCCGGACCAATCAGCTAAAGAGTTGCGAAAAAAATTGGAGGCGATATCCGGCAATCACATCGGTGTGATGATTATAGACTCACATGGTCGTGCCTGGAGGATCGGTACTGTCGGAATGTCCATTGGCCTTAGTGGGATACCTGGAGTTGTGGACGAAAGAGGTTGGAGCGATTTATTTGGCTATAAGCTTAAAATTACAATCGTCGGGATTGCCGACGAACTGGCTGCTGCCGCTTCCTTGATGATGGGTCAGGCTGCAGAAGGAACTCCTGTGATTCACGTACGCGGATTTCCATATTCATTGCAGGATGGGTCGATTAAAGAAATAATCAGGCCGAAAGATAAGGATCTTTTCAGATGAGGTCCAAAAGGAATCAATGAAATCCATACCTGATTCACACCAAGATTTACTCTATGAGGAAACTGCCGCTTACGCCTATCTTTCCACAGTAATGGCTGACGGCTCTCCGCAGCTTACACCGCTTTGGTTCAACACAGACGGAAAATATATTTTAATCAACTCAGCAAAAGGTCGTGTAAAGGATATTAATATGCGTGCTCGGCCTCAAGTTGCGTTGTTGATCACTGACCCAAAAGATCCATTTTATCGCTACCTCCAGATACGTGGTCGCGTAGTGGATGTAATGGAAGAGGGCGCAAATGAACACATGAATGCGTTATCTCTAAAATACGATCATAAATCCTGGAAATCTGTTACCGGACAGATACGGGTAATCTATAAAATATTACCCGAAAAAATCTTTGCTGATAATTAGTCCATATGGACTTGCATGATTTTCTCCGCTCGCGTCGATCTGTACGCCGGTTCAAAACGTATACTGTACCAGAATCGATAATTCGAAATATTCTCACAACGGCAACTTATGCTCCCTCAGCCCATAATCGACAACCATGGCGGTTCGTAGTGGTGACAAGCCAGGATGTCAAATCAAATATGTCTGACGTATTGGCAAAGGATTTCCGCCATGATCTCGAAAAGGATAATATACCTGAGGAGGAAATTCTCGCCCGTCTCCAGAAATCCCGCTCGCGGATAATCTCCTCGCCTGTGATCGTCATTCTTTGCATGGATTTTTCTGAAATGGATGAATACCCCGATTCCCGGCGCTCAGAATCAGAGAAGATCATGGCGGTTCAATCTACGGCGAATGCCGGAATGCAGTTGCTGTTGGCTGTACATGCCGAAGGGTTAGGTTGCGTTTGGACGTGTGCGCCGTTATTCACTCCTGATACCATAAGAGCAGTTTTTAAATTACCATCAACATGGGAACCGCAGGCAATGTTCTTTATTGGTTATCCTGACGAAACCCCAAGATTGCGCGAAAGAAAATCAATCCAGGAAATATCAATATTTCTATGAAAATTACCGCGCTTGCAGGTGGCGTTGG
>CAZPCR010000396.1:0-3407 GCA_964585035.1 uncultured Anaerolineaceae bacterium | reverse complement strand
GGATTTTCCGGAAAGAATTCACTGTAAATTGCATTCATTTTTGAGAAGTCATTCATATCTTTCAAAAAGACAGTGGTCTTAACCGCAAAATTCAAACCAGAGTCAGCGGCTTCCAGAACACTCTTAAGATTGGTCAATGCCTGGCGTGTCTGGGATTCTATGCCCCCTTCAACAAGCTCACCTGTTTTAGGATCCAACCCGGCCTGCCCGGCAGTAAACACAAGCGATTCTGTGCGGATCGCTTGTGAATAAGGCCCGATTGCCTTGGGCGCTTTCTCGGTGAAAATGATTTTCTTTCCTTCGGTTGTGAACATGCATTCTCCTTAGGGTTATAGAATGTATATACCCGCAAGATTTTAAATTCAGTATACAACCGGGGAGCAAGTCAGGCAATACTGATCGACCTAACGTTTACAGGGACACGGTTGACCATGTCCCTGTAAAAGGTCTGCCTAGCCGCCACTTTGATTTGGCGTAGGAGAGGAAGTCGGCGCATTCTTCTGGCGGAAAGCCTTTATTGCATCTTGGAGCGCCACTCTTGGATCGTGAAGCAATTGGTGGATATCTTTAAATTTTCCTCCCAGATCCTTGACCGTGGTCAAAGCCTGGGCCGGATCGGTCACTTGACCGTTCGCATCAAATCCCGAATGGGATGAAACTATCCCCTGGGTGCTTTGATAAATCGGCTGCGCCTGTTTCACGGCTGCTGAAAAATTGTCCAATGCTGTTTGCAGGGCCGATGTATCCTTACCTTTGGCTTTGGCTTTGTTAATTAAATCCTGCCCCTTCGTAATGCGCTCGTCTACGTTATTTAGGAATGTGCCGAGCTTGCCATAAATAGTTTGCTCCTTGGCCCATGCTTGTACTAACCGGTCTGTACCCTTTTGAGTTGGGACGGGAGTAGTTACAGGTGTTGCCATTGGGTTTGGCGGCGTCAATGCGGAGGCACTAGCCAGAGGCATAAATGCAAAACCAAGAGCAGTGATCGTAACAACCAACCAGGTCTTTTTGAACCATACTACAATCGTTGACATGCGAACCTCCTTGTTCGGTTTACGATTGTAAGTATAGGATTGTCACGTAATCCGGATGTGGCAGAGATGTAAAATCTTTGTAAACTTTTGGTAGTTACTCACAGCCCTGCACAATCTAACTTAATAAAACAGATATTTACATGGATCCAAGTTGCAATTGCCCTTTTTAGGGGATTCCTCTGTCCCAAACTGGTAGTGGAAGAATGGCGCGAACAGGGGCAACTCTATATGCGCCTAACAACCAGCAATGTTAAATCATCTGAAAGGGGTTGGAAGCCGATGAAATCGTTGAGATTCGATTCGACAATATCTAATAATCCGCTCGCGGTGGTTGAACGATCCGAGTGAATTGCATCAAGCAAGCGAGTATCCCCAAACATCCTGCCATCCGATGAAAAGGCTTCCGTTAAACCATCCGTATAAAGAAGGAGACTTTCACCCGGGTTTAGCCTGATCATTCTTTGTGACATTGGATTGGAATATGTCACACCAAGAGCGATCCCTGTCCTTGATAATGTTTCTACTGAGTCCGGTGAGCGTATCCAAAGGGGTGGATTGTGACCGGCGTTAGCGTAAACGAATTCGCCCGTTTCCTGGTCCAGTATGCCATAGACAGCGGTAACGAACATACCCTGACGTGTATCGGGAATCAAAAGATTATTAACCCGATTCAGAGCTTCGGCGGGGGAAAGGTTTTCAGCGACTGCTGCGCGAATGAGGGTCCGGGTAAGGGCCATGAATAAAGCTGCCGGGACACCCTTATCGGCCACGTCAGCTATGATGATACCCAATCTATTTTCCGGTAATTCCATAACGTCATAGAAATCGCCGCCTACCTGACGGGCGGTTTTCCACCGGGCTGCCAATTCCCAACCGGGATGCTGCGGAAGGGTTTCCGGAATAAACGACTCCTGGATCTGCCGCGCTAATTGGATCTCCGTTTCGAGGCGTTCACGCACAACCACCTCATCCTGCAAACGGTCGTTTTGAATAGCAAGGGCAATTTGCTGTGCAATGCCATTTACGATTTTAAGGCGGCGGGACCGAAAACGACGCGCTCCCTCGGCTTCTTCAACCAGCAGAACTCCAAACAGGTCTGACTTTATCAAGAGCGGTATGGCAATCAATAACCTTTCGCCCACAGTTAAGGCCCTATCATTTTCCGTAGCCGGTTTGAGTTTCGTCCATTTTTCGGGCATGTCATTCGGTTTTAATATAAATACAGTTGGCAGACCCAACTCACATGCCAGGTCCATCATGGGGAATTTACCATTTACCAATTCCACATTCCAAAGCGCGGCTTTGGCCTTAGGATCGAGACCAAACTCGTGGCTGGGTATGTAAACTTCACGCGCGGCATCCCACAGAAATAACACCGACCTTTTGACCCCAACCAGTATTGGGAGGGTACGAATGATTGTGCCGAGAATTTCGTCAAGATCGCTCAAACTCACAACGGCCTGGGCCACCTGCAATAACGCCGCAGATGCATATGCCTGTTCCTGCGCAGAGTCATAAAGCCTGGCGTTCTCGATTGCCACCGCCGCATAACTTGCAAATGTCGCCGTCATTGCCTGCGCTTCATGACCATAACGCCCAGGAGAGTGATGAGCCAATGCGATCAGACCGACCGGTTGATCACTTACTCGCAGAGGGGTGGCGAGAGATGAGTAATCAGAATCGAAGCCAGCGGCCTTTCCCGAAGGCCAGAACGGGTCTGAGGGCTTCCGTATGACCGGTTCTTCGGATAACATAATGGTAGTCAATGTTTTCGCATCTTCGGAGGAAGAAAGTCTCGCCTTTTCGATTGCCTCTGCATTTGCACCATGAACTGCCGCAAGAAAAAATTTATCGTCTTCAATAAGCCAGATAGCCGAAACATCCACTGGAAGGTTGCGGTCCAATTCAGTCAATATCGCTTCGAGCGCTTCATCCACGCCGACATATTCAGAGAGCAAGCCGGCGACCTCCCGCAGACTATCTCCCACACGCCGCCTCCATTGCTCCGAACGATACAGGTCGGCATTACGCATGGAGGCTGCCATTGTCCCGGCTACCGCTTCGAACATGATTCGGTCATCTTCTGTAAATGCGTTTAATTTATCGGATTGGATATCCAACACACCCTGCACGCGGTCTCCAAATAAAAGGGGGATGCATAATTCAGAACGCGTATTTTTGGGCGGTAGGGGTGATGGACGATAGCGCAGCTCTGCATTTACGTCGTTTGCCAATATCGCCTGCCCCAACCGCGCCACCCACGGGATAATACCCGAAGGGTCATCCAGAGAGATCGTATAACCTTTAAGAGCGTTGCTGCGAATGCCACTACCAGCTTCATATTCGATCACACGCCGGGTTGGATGTACGGCG
>CAZPCR010000395.1:0-3409 GCA_964585035.1 uncultured Anaerolineaceae bacterium | reverse complement strand
CAAGGGAATTAAGCTGAACGCCCGTGGTGGCCTGGAAGTCAGCGAAAATCTCACCATAGTTTGCCCAGTTCGGCGGTGTAGCGATGATGGTCAACATGCCTTCGGCTTTGCACGCAGTAACCAAGTCGGCGGGCACACTCGAAACAACTGAACCATTGTATCCCACGGCTACACCAGTACCAGCAAAGGGAGCAGCAGCCGGAGCTGAAGTTGCAGCGGAAGCAGAGGTAGCAGCTGGGGCTGAGGTCGCGGCAGGCATGGCGGTCGCAACAGGCGCCGAAGTCGCGGCAGGTGCCTGGGTCGCGGTTGCTGCGGGTCCGCAAGCCGTAAGCGAGAAGGCTGCAATCACCAGCAAAACGAAAACTTTAAAGGCGAAATTATTGGTACGCATCTCTTCTAATCTCCTCTATGGATATTATGATTTTTTAGCGGAACCTTATTCGGTCGAAAGGACTTACTCGAACATTTTAGGTCAAATGTTCCCTGCACACCTCCAATCATAGAATACTCCAATGCTTTCATGACCCCCCGATGCGGCATGGCGGTGAATAACCATGAGGTACTGCAACAACCCTTAATAAGGTATGGATACATTGTAGCATTATAGATACCTCAGGTCAATTACAAGTGATAAATCAAACGTTCAACGAAAGAAATATTATCCATACAAGTTTAAAGGTAGTCTAAATACCAGTTAACGTTCTGTAAACAAATTTCCTTTCTCCCGACCTGCCAAAGCTCGGTTAATTCAAATCTTCGAGGTAGAAAAGGGCAGCTCGGGAGATATTTAGGAAGAATTTTCCAGCCCGTTACTCGACCGGGATCGCTTTATAGATCTTCTCTACATCGATACCCTGTCGACGGCGGTAGGCACTGAAACCGAAATAGATGACGAGCGCAACGATATAGTTCAGGAACATAAAGACCATCGAGCTTACGTTCGACCAGCCGATGCCATAGGTGCCCACCGCCGGCAGCGCCGAAGGCAGCACATGCGGATCCCAGAACCACTCGACCAGCAGCCAGTCGAGGAAGCCCAGGAAGATCAGTCCGGCCAATGTAACAACCGGCATCGCTGCTCCACCGAGTACCCGTTTCGCAACATAGTACAGGATCCACAAGAGGATCACGGCATTGATCAACGTGAGCAGGCCGAGCACGATCACAACAAACCAGGTCAGCCCATCCGCGCCCAGTCCGCCGATACCACTGAGGATCGTCCACGCATATTGCAAGGAAATGTAGATCAGATACACGGTGAATACTGCGAAGAGGAGCGTCACCAACCAGCCAAGCCAGGTGGGTACTTTATATTTGGCAATCGGCGACCCTTCGAATACATCCTTTGCCCGCCAGGGCATGATCGTCCCGGCAATCGTCGAGCCGAGGAATGTGATGGCAATAACGACGGTTGCATCCAGCGCCAGTGTATTGAAGCTGAATATCTTATAGGCATACAAGTAGGAGACGACTATCGATGGAAGCACCATCAACAACAGAGCATTGATCGGGGATTTCGTACGCGGCTCAATCCTGGATACCCATTCCGGCAACATGCGGTCGATGGAAGCGGCAAAGATAACGCGCGTGGAGCTCAGGAAGAGCGTTCCAGACCACCCGAACCACCACAGGCTCATGAGCAGGACGACGATGAACTGGACAACCCGACTCCTCACCAGGAACGCGGCAAACAGAGCCGGGTACGGCCAGATGGGAAGAGGCGAAGGCGTGGTTGTATACCCGAAGGTATAGTTCCAGAAAGCGCCGTTCGCTTTATTGTAAAAATCCCAGCCAATCGTCTTGGCAATCAGAGCGAACAAGATCAGCGCGCCAACGGTCGTAACGATGATGGCAGCCGCCATGCCCCAGAAATTCCGTTTGTAGTCGGAGGCACCGCGGACTTCGCCATAGAGCGTAGAGCCCCAGTTCGGCCAAAGGTTGAAGAAGGTCAGCATAGGGACGAGCAGAATGCTGGCTCCGATCGCCAAGGGCCACAGCGGCCCGGCTACCGTCCCAGCATCGGAACCGGCTTTGAGGGTTGCCGAATATACGTCACCGGCCTGTGCCCCAAAGTTCGGTGCAAAGGCATTGAAGTTCGCTACAAATGTGGCGTTGTTCCCAAAGAGCAGGAGCACGGCGACAAGCGCCAGACCCACCAGTCCACCCCAGAAGCAGAACTTCTGTACGCGTGCATAGGCCTTCATGCCGATGGCAATGTACGTGAATACAATGACACAGACGGACAACATGCTGACGAACTGGCCGGTTGAATTCGTCGTGAACCACAAGGCTGCATCCTTGAAACCGGCGATGGCCAGCAGCGGAGTATAGAACTCGTAGGATAACATCTGACCGTAAAGCGGCGTCCACAACCAAAGGATGAACCACCAACCGGTCACCGTGAGGACGAAGCCGATGCCGCGGTTGAGGATGCGGCTCTGCCAGACGTAATCACCACCCGCGCGCGGCATGGCCGAGATGAGGCTGGCATACACGATGACTTCGAAAATGGTGAAGACCGCCCCAAGCACTACACCGCTTGCCAGGCTGCCTCCGAGATAGTAGCAGTATGAAAAGATGAACAAGCCCAGAGTAATCAGATTGATGGAGAACGTGGCATAGATGAAGGCGTCGAACACGGACCAGGACCGTACCAGTCCACTTGCTTTTCGAACGAATAAGCTTGCATTAGCCATTCGAACCTCCTATGTAGCTCTTTGTTTTATCCTCTCCAAATACTTCGGAGTGACAAACCGATGGAACCATTTCAATCCGTCATCTGCAAGACCGCTGCAATCTTCAGCTTGTCAATATTTTCACCTCCAATCCCAGGGACCTCGATCACGAGGATCGTTATCCTGTTGTGAGTATGTAATTTCCGATCTTGTTGGGTTTGAGCTCCACCACTGCCCCATGCAACATACCCTGTTCGTACATGCTGCCCGGGTTAATACACAATGTACGTTTATATTTTCGTGTACCCTTGCCTTCATGGATATGGCCATGCAAAGTGAGAAGCGGCTGATACTTCTCGATCAACTCCAAAACGGCATGGCTGCCTACCGGCACCAACGAGCGGCCGGCGTAGGCAGGCCTCATATCTTTGGTCAATTCCGGAGCCTCGTCCAACCCGCTGCCATAAGGAGGGTTATGCAGGTTGAAGACCGAATTCTTTACATCCTTTAACCGGTCGATCATTACCTGGATGCGCTGCCGCAGCTGGTCCTCGGATTCCTCTCGCGGAGTATTCCAGGGCGTGGGCGTGGTCCAACCCACATTGATCATCTCGTGATACTCATCGAGTTCGATCACTTTCCCTTCGGCCAGGGTGACATGTTTCGACTGCTTGCTAATTTCGTCTATCTCGAACATATCGTCATTACCCGGGAATACAAAACAGCGGATTCCC
>CAZPCR010000394.1:0-3412 GCA_964585035.1 uncultured Anaerolineaceae bacterium | reverse complement strand
AACATCCCCATCCTGAAAAGTTTGCAACCGGGCGCTTAAATAGACCAAACTTGCATCCAGGGTGAGTAACCGGCCTGCCTGGCCGGGTTGGGAAACGACGTTGGTCCCATCCAAATGCAAGCTGCCTTCCACCATCGGTTGATCGACTTGCCGGGAGAGGCCTTGTAAATATTGATACGCAACGCGCTGGTCGAAAATAATTACTGGTGGAACATCCTCTCCAAAACCGCGGGCGCGTATTTGGCCTTGCAAAGCCCTGAAGAGTCCACCGCTTCGACCCAGTTGATAGGCAGCCTGTGCGCTGGACGATGGATCAAATACCATCCCGAGCTGCGCGGGTTGAGCCACCCAAACTTTATTGCCATCTTGAAATAATACTTTACCGCTAATGGGATAGGTAAGGGTCTGGCTTAATTTCAGTGCCGCATCTTGCGGTGACATTCCGGAGATATCCACGCCCGCAACAGATACGCCCGGAAAGATGCGACCTGCATAAACCAGTTGATAACCGACCACCCACATGAAGACAATACCGAAAAATAAAACTACACCGGCCGCAAGTGCCGTCAAAATATTAGCTAGTATGGGCTGTCGGTCAGGGATTGGATAAGATAAGGTTGTCATGTTTAGATTATAACCAATAGAATGAACAACACCTTAATGATCTTAATAAAAATAGACCACTCAAAGTTGCGGTTTCCCTCAATCTACTATAAAATCGGTTGCTTCAAGGCAACCGATTTTATAGTATTTGATCCAATGGGAAAGACTCTACCTGAAAAATAAAGTTTATTAATTTCCTCCGCCATCAGTTCCACCGCTATCTCCCCCATCCGAACCTCCCGAACCACCATGATCATCGCTGCCCTTCCCGGAACTTCCTGAACTATTGTTTCCATCGGTACCCTTTTGGGGCTTATTCAAATTGTCACTGGATTTTACTTCAGCCTTTGTGACAATGAATTTTCCGCCAGAATCGAAATAGCCATCGAAAATCACAACAGAGCCAATCTTTATCCCGGCAATCACATCTGCCTGGTCCGTATAAACAGATTGCCCATTGATGATCCATACATCCTTGAGCATTGATTGGACGACGCCGCTAAACTGGTAGGATTTTTGTACCTGTGCAAGCGGCTGAGTTCCTGGAACGGGCGAGCTTGGCGTGGCAGCAACAAATGGCGTAGACACAACGTTATCACCTGCCTGTTCTCTGTCGGGTAAAGATTCACTGTTTTCAGACAACCTTATTGGAGGCAAAGGCCCCCCCGGCTGAAGGACCTGCACTTTTTGTGCCTTGACAACTCCATCACTGCTGGTAACACCTATGATCATAACAGGGGCTCCGTCCTCAATCACGCCAGTAGGTGAATCTAGGGAACCTGTGAACGTAACAGGGATTCCTGAAACCTGCCATCGATCATTCGTCTGATTGGTGACCAATCCCGTAAATTCTATGGAAGCAGCTTTCCCCTTTCCGAGTAACCCCCCTATCTCATCGAGTCGTTCCTGATCATATTGACTTTCCAGCAGGTCTTTTTCCTGTGGATTTACTGCAAAGAAAAGCCGAACTCCTTCCCATGATCGTTTTACAGGATAAAGCTGATCGCCCGGCAGCGTTCCAGTGGATGCGTATACGAATCCGGTACCGGTCAAAGCCAAGATTCCAACCAGACCCAGCGCAATTGCCATCCGCGGAATAAAAGGAATCATCCTGCGCCGCGAAGCGCTTTTCACTTTACGTAATTCATTTGTGCGCTGCAATAATCGCACGCGCCCGCGATGTTTGGCAGCCTCCGAGATAATAAATTGACCTGAATTCCGCGCCAGTATGGAGGCATCCAGCAACAGACGAAGTTCATCGGCTTCATTGGGATAACGCGCCAGAACTGCGTCCATTTTTTGTCCTTCATCCAATCCTTGAAGGCAATTTTCCAATGCATGATAAAGATCACTCATAGGACATATCCCCAATATTTCGCTGAAGAGTCGCAAGTGCGCGGAACTGAAGAGCTTTCACTGCATTTACCTTTTTCTTCATTAATGACGCAGTTTCCTCGAGGGAATATCCTTCGCCAAACCGGAGGGCTAAAACGTGCTGTTGATCAGATGTCAGCTGGCTAAATGCTTTTCGAAAATTACGGACCTGCTCCTGCTTGTCGTATTCATCGCCTGGCAGGGAAGCCGGGTCAATCACGTCCTCGGGAAGAATTTCAGTCGGACGCCGATAGGTACGGCGAATATGGTCGGTCACGATGTGTGAAGCAGTTGCCAGCAACCAGGCCTTCAAATTGAATCGGGGTCCGCGCTTATTTTGCAGCGCCTCAAGCAAACGGACAAAAACATCGCCGGTTATATCTTCGGCAATATATTGATCATTTAGTCGATAGCGTACATAACGATACACAGCAGGAAAATACTTGTCGTATATCGCACTGATGCTTTTTGAGTTAAGGTTTTGCGCGCCTTCCAGCGCGGATTGCTCGTCAAAATCCAGCATGGGTGTGACAGCCCCCCGGCTGCTATAGGAGCTTATGGCAAGTCTGTTCACACGCAGTATATCATTCTCCCTACGGGCAGAATCAACATCTGTCGGGTTTTGATCCGCATGATTATCATTTTGGCCATCTTCATCGCCAGAAGATATATATACACTCAATTTAATATTTTCCAGCCCGAATAAAACTATTGTCGAAGGAAATAATGATCCCATTCAGGTTTCACTCTATTAGTCGCTGTAAAGGGTTTAAAGTTATGGCTTAGCCACGGCATACACTCGCTGAAATTCCTTTAAATACTGCCCGGCAATCCCAGGATTGTAGATAACGATCAAATTTTCGTCGTTTGTTTTTTCGGCGCTAGCTGTAAAGTTGTATGAACCCATGACGACGATCTGGCCATCAATGATCATGACTTTATGATGCATTTGACCGCGATTTCCATCCAAATGGACGTCTAACCCAGCAGCCCGGAACGCATCATACTCCGACCCTACATTCGATGCTACTTGTTCGGCTTCCATCACACCTGAAACTTTAACACCTGCCGCCGCACGCTGCCTGATCGCCTCTCCCAACGGATCAGCCGTAAATGAATAGGCAAGAAAGTAAATACTTTTATGGGCGTTATCCAAGAGGTCAACAAGCGCTGCTTGAACATGGTCATCAGGCGAGAAATATATATCCATGGGTGTGCCTTCAAGGATTACGCGAGGATTCGGCGTCACTGCACCGGCTTTGGGGCCGAACTTATCATCGACAAACATCTCGTTGAATTCGGTCTCATAATCTTCCGCAACTTTTTCCGAGTGAATGTGCATCAGGTTATTGTTATCTTCATATACGCCTTCGTTAGTAAAGTTCATCGAGCCCGTCCAGACATCAGAGCGGTCGATCACTATAAACTTGTCGTG
>CAZPCR010000393.1:0-3416 GCA_964585035.1 uncultured Anaerolineaceae bacterium | reverse complement strand
TTATTTTCGCTCAAACAGGGTGGACTTTTGTGAAACTTTTTTAGAGTTTAGCATTTTTTTATTATCCTGCATATATTTCCCCAAACAATTTCCAAAAAACGATTTTATTGTTAGACCGACGAAGCCATATCGCAGTCGCAGATGCCGAGTGCACCTTTCGGCGCGTAGATGCCGAGTGTTCTTCTAGGTACAGGAGGGTTCCCAAAACCTGACCATTTTCTACTCAAAATTAATCATGAGGGCGGGAGAAACCTTGATGATGCAACCAGGTTACTGCTGGTCGGATCACCATGCCTATCACGATGGCAACCAACTAGATGAAAACAACTTGATTAAAGCGATAGAAAAACCAAAACTTCAGGATAACAGAAACGAAAACGAGAGTCGCCTATACGACCTGCTGGAATGTCCAAGCCTGCGGTTGCGGTGGTGGATTAAGCGTCATGGCTATCTTTTGATAGCGATGTTACGATCAGCCAGACTCCTGGGATGGCATCATTCTGAAGTTGTGATCAGGCGCCGCATTAACTGCCAGGATATGAGCATTAGCACCAACCCGAGGGCGATAAGGGCAGCCAACAGCCCCCAGTTCGGATCAGCTCCACGCAAGGCAATATTCCGCAACAGGAGGGTGCCGTAGGTTGTAGGCAACAGCCACGAGATGACCTTCACGGGCGCCCAAAGCATATCCAGGCTCATGATGAATCCACTGAAAAAGACACTGGCCAGTAGGATGATCATACTGTATTGCACAGCCTGGCTGTCAGTTTGGGAGATGATCGAAATGGCAAACCCGATCCCCAGGGAGCTAAACAGTACGGCGGCAATGACCAGGGCGAAATACCACCAGTTGCCCAGCATGGGCACGTGCAGCGTAAATATTAGGAGTGCGGACAGGATCGCTGCGATCACGCTGCCAAACAGCATATAGCTGAGGTATTTACCAATTAGGGCTTCGGCCGCCGATAACGGGGAAACGCGGAAGAGCTCCATGGTGCCCACGTTGCGCTCACGAACGATGGATAAAGCCGCGAACGTGACGGCAAGGTGTTGGAGCAAAAGCGCCAGCACTGCTAAAGCGAAGAATTCCGCCGTCGTAGGCTGTATGTTGGCTATACTTTTCGTCTTGTTGCGGAAAGGGCTGACGATTATGGAAGGGTCGATACTCTTGAACTCGGCCAGCTGGGCATCCAGGTCGGTGAGATCCTTATCCATCTTATCAATGCGCGCCAGCCGCTGATCCGTGGTATCGGTGCTGGTCCCAAGTTGACTGATATTTTGTTGCAGGTCGGTGAGTGTGTTCTGCGGCGGGTTTGCGTTTGCCGCAGCAGTTCCTTGAGCTTGCTTCAGACTATCCAGCAATCCCAGGCTCGTCGCCACCCCCAGGGAAACGGCATCCACATTGCCGATCAACTGCTGCTGTTTTTGCTGGGCAACCACTTGATCTCCACTCTGCACAGCCTGCCGCATGTCCGACAGGTTTTGATGGGCGTCTTGCAGGCTGGCATGCAGGTTCACTGCTTCCTTCTGTCCCTGCACGGCAAAGGCACGCAGCACCTCCTGATTCACTTCGCCGACAAAGAGCCATCCCAGGTAACTGATGTAGGTTACCTGAACGGGATCAATCTCCTCATGATAAAAGGTAAAAACGGCCTGCTGGTTGCTCTTGATCGTGCTGACGGCATCCACGGGCTCCACAACGACCAGATCAACCTGTCCGTGGCGCAGCCGGTTTAAGGCGTCATCCAGGTTGGCAGTCGACCCGGCATAAGTGAGCTGCGAGCCTACGGATTTCACGGACGTTTCGATCTGTTGGGGGGAGATGGCGCTGTTGGGCTGCGCTACGAACAGCGTGCGCAGCACGGTCGGTTGGTCGCGGTAGCCAATTCCAAAGATGAACAGGATCAGGAATGGTCCCAGCACAAGGGTGGCAACTAGACGGGGCTGCCGCAAGATCTCAAAAATCTCTTTCCGGATAAAGGCAGAAGACCGAACGATGCCTCGAAAGAAGTTACCCATTTTTCACCTCGGTGCGCATGAGTTCCACGAAGACATCTTCAAAAGGCGGCATATACTCCTCCACGGTCTTTACCTGGATGTTTTGCCTCTGTGCCCACGCCATCAGTTGAGGTGTGTCGCTGCTGGCCTGGTTGACGATGATGCGCATGCTGTCAGGACCGGTGCGAACGGTTTTGGCTCGCACACAAGGCAGCGAGCGCAGCGAGGTCTCGGCCTCGAAATCGAATGGTTGGTCGGTGCGGAAATCGACCATATCACCGCCGTAGGCGCGATGTCTTATACCTTGAGGGGTATCCACCAAAAGCAGCCTCCCATTGTTTTGTACGCCCACCAGGTCGCAATTATCTGCTTCGCTTACGTATTGGGTGGTGATAAATATTGTGCGTCCCTGGGCTTTAAGCTCCCTGAAATGATCCCAAAACTTGCGTCTCAAAACCGGATCAATCCCAGCGGTGGGCTCGTCCAGGAAAATCAACTGCGGATCATGAACCAGGGTGGCCGCAAGGCTGAGACGCCGTTGCATACCCCCCGAAATGTTGCGGGCGAGCTTCCCGCGGTGGTCATATAACTCCACAAATTTCAATGCTTCAGCCAGCCGCTTGCCGCGGAACAAGCCCATGCCATACAGGGAGGCGGCAAAGTTAAGGTTTTCCCAGACGGTCAAGGTGGGGTAGAGCACGAAAAGCTGCGGCATATAGCCCAGTAGCGCGCGCTCCCTTTGACTGAAATGAGCCGGGCTGCGATCGATCACACTGACGTCGCCTTCGCTTGGCGTGTAGACGCCTGTCAGCAAGCGGATCGTGGTAGTTTTTCCTGATCCGCTGGGTCCGATAAAGCCGAAGATTGAAGCGCGGGGTACGTCGAAGGAGACATCCTCCACCGCGAACTCACCACCGAATTTCTTGGTCAAATGTCTGGCGCTAATGATGGAGTCTTTCACCAGAACCGGCTGCGGCTGGCCCGTCTCTGTCGGGGATATCAGTGTCATCATTACCTCTCCATGGGTCTTCTTGATATTTATGTGCAGGGCCTGTGCCGAAAGAGATCGTGCCGGCAGCCCACAAGCGTTCCAACGACGATCAGCGGCTGTGCAGCTCATGATGAACTGCATGCTTAACCTCAACCGTCAAGCAGTAGCTGCGAACGCGCAAATACATGCATCCGATTCAATCCTATCAATCTTATAATTAACACTCCCCGGTCACATCCTTCAACTAGGGAGTGTTCATCTCCACCACTCGGGGGAGATCAATAAAGTGGATTAGGTAATGAGTTTATGTTAAATGCGACAGTCCCCCACCTATACCGTTCAGCCCCACCACAGGCCGCAGCCACACGAAAGCGAACGTCAGGATATAAACCTCAACCTGGGTCCCGAAAAATTGAGTTACAAAGTA
>CAZPCR010000392.1:0-3417 GCA_964585035.1 uncultured Anaerolineaceae bacterium | reverse complement strand
GAAAATTTGATCCGAGGAGGGGGTCTGTGTAACACCCATTAGGCGCGCCTTCTCTGCCTCATATTGATTATGATATCCATTGGCCTGGGATATGCCCTGATTAATCATGACCGCATCCTGGTTGAATAGGGCCAGATACTGCAAGACGACAGCCGGCGGGGTAGCCGTGGCAGAATAGGCGGTGGCAATCGCCACGTAAGGCTTGGCGGTAGCCATATCCGAATAGTTATTATACAAAGCAAGCAAGGTGTTAATATAAGTATTCATATAACTCAATTGGAGCTGTTTCAAATTTTCCATGCAGTTGGGAGCTGCAAAATCCTGCGAGCTGCGCCGTACGGCCTGCAGGTCGGTGATGATCGGCACGAGCTGGTTGCCAGGCGTATTTTGCGCGATCTGGATAGAGTCGTCGAACTGGCGCATCAACTTGTCGAGGCCCGGTACGCTGGCTTGCAGACTTTGCGGTCCGCAGGGGTCGGGGGTGTTGGTAAGCGCAGGCTGGCTTGTGCGGGTCGCGGCCGGGGAGTTCAGGCCCGGTGAAGTGGAGTTTAAGGCAAACGAAACGATCAACACAAGGATCACAACCACCGTAAAAACACCAATGATGATTCCTGCCAGGCGATTCTTTTTCATTAACTTCCTCCTCTAACGGATGGAAAACAATTATGGGGCTGTCGCTAGACAGCCCCATAATTGTAATCGGATTTCGTTCCGAGTTTACTATACTCTGAAATTACGAAGCGTCCCGCAGGTTTCTTATTTCCATGCTGGCTGCGGGGTTAAACCTGCAGGACGTTTTCATACCTTTTCAATCATCCCTTATGGCAATGGGCAAGTCTGGGTGATGACCGGTGTAATGCTGAAGGAGTCTGCTACCCCGTTCTGTCCACTAAAAATGCCCATGAGTGTGATGGCGCTCGGCGACGTCAGATCCAGGCCGGAACCTGCATTAGAGTACATCGTACCACAGGTGAGAGTGATCGAGCCTGCTGCAACACCGTGTACGCCCTTTCCGCCATTCTGGCCGGAGGTCATCTGCTGGGTCGAGTTGAACGCGCCAGATGAATTGAAGCTCAAGCCATCTTTGCCGTTGCCTACGAAATTGGCAAATCCCGTCAAGGTGATATTGCTGGCGATGAGCAGGTGATTGGGAGCCGAAGTCGTGTTGTCGAGCAAGGCGCCGTAACTCTTGTTGTTAGTCGCAGTCAGGTTGCTGATCGTAATGGCGCCGTCGCCATAGGCGAATAAACCTGCTCCATTGGCGGAGGTCCCGTTGTTATTGAAGCTATTGAAACCTGTCAATGTAATGACCGCCGGCGACGTGGTTTGACTCACGGTGTCGAGGTAGGCACCTCCGGCATCCGCTCCGGGATTAACTCCCTGGATCGCCGGTCCGCCCGCGTTTGAATTGGCGGTCAGGTTGCTCATGGTAATGCTGCCGTTGCTGTAAGCTTCCAGGCCCGCATCCCCGTTGCCATTGAACATGTTGTTGCCGGTAAGGGTGATATTGTAACTCTGGTACGACCACTGATTATCGAGCAGGGCGCCGTGTGCGGTATTATTATTGGCCGTCACCTGGGCGGCAGTGATGGCTCCCATACTGTAGACCGCTAACCCATCGATGTGGTTGCCATTGAAATTGTTGATGCCGTTCACAACCACAGCGTGCGGGGCGGATGGAAGACATATATTATCTGTAATCGTCTTGTCATACGCACAATTTATTATAAACGTGCCGGAGCCATGCAGGAGGTCACCGAATATGCCGTTGTAAGAAGCGGTAACATTATTCAGAGTAACGATCCCGAAGCTGACGGCGGACAGGCCGGTAAGTCCATTATGGGTAAATACATTCGTGCCGTTTAGCGTGAGATTGCCGCTGCCGCTGCAGACGTTACTGGGGGTATCGAGACAATTATCCAGATACGCACCCCAGCCACCATTATCATTGGCAAACAGATTGGTCAGGGTCATGCTGCCCAGGCTGGAAACGTACAGCCCATTATCCGTATTCTCATTGAAGATCCCGTAGCCGGTAAGCGTGAAACCTGCCGAATCCCCTGTATTAAGGCCGACACAATTACCCGAGTTCGCAACACAGGCTGCGTGCAAGCCGTTGTTATTGGCGGTCACACTACTGACCGAGACAGCACCCAGACTGTCCATCCACAAGCCAGTCGAGCCATTCCCGGTGAAGGTGTTGATACCGGTGAGACTAATGGTTCTTCCGGTTGTATGGGTTCCAAAATTATCGAGGTAGGCGCCATACCCACCTGCCACGGAAGATCCATTATCGTTGGCAGTGAGATTGGAGACCGCAATCGAGCCTGTGGCCCAGACCGTAAGACCTGAGAGGTAATTTCCGCTGGTAATGTTGGAGCCGGCTATTGTGACGTTATTGGGTACCAGGTTGATACAAACAGGCCCATTGCAGTTATCCAGATAGACACCATAACCGGGATGGGCAGATGTGCCATTATCCATAGCCGTTATATTGCTCAAGGTGATCGCGCCCAGGTTGTATACCAGCAGTCCATCCTGGATATTCTCATTGAAGATGCCGTAGCCGCTGATCGTGACGGCGGCTGAATGCGCTGAGTAGAGCCCGTCACAGGTATCGCCTAACAGGCAGGAATCGTGCAAGCCGTTATTATTGGCAGTCACGTTACTGACCGAGACAGCACCGTTGCTGTCGTCCATCCACAGCCCGGTGGAACTGTTCCCAGTAAAGGTATTGATACCGCCGAGGCTGATGGTTCTTCCAGTCGTATGGGTCCCATAGGTATCGAGGTGGGCGCCGTACCCCGTACCGGAGACACCGTTATTGTTGGCGGTGAGATAGGTAATGGAGATCGAGCCTGTCGTCCAGACCGTGAGACCGGAGCCGTAGTTACCGTTGGTAATATTGTAGCCGCCCAGTGTGACGTTGTTGGCAATCAGGTTGGTACAAGAGGTGCCAACGATGCTGCAATTATCCAGGTAGGCGCCATAACCCCAACTGGAACCGGAAAGTGTCAGCCCGTTGTCCATGGCGGTTATGTTACTCAACGTGATGGCTCCCAAGCTGTAGACTTCCAACCCATCTTCTTTGTTCTCATTGAAGATCCCAAAGCCAGTGAGCGTGAAGCCCGCCGAATTCGATAAATGCAGTCCGTCACAGGTATCGCCCGGGTCGTCCAGAGAGCAGTTCGTAAGCGAACCGCCATTATTACTGCTAGTCACATTACTTACTGTGACCACACTCAGGCTGTTCATCAACAGCCCGGTGGACTTGTTCCCGGTAAAGGTATTCGTACCGGTAAGACTGATGGTTCTTCCAGTCGAGTGGGCACCAAAGTTATCGAGGCGAGCACCAAAACCCGTACCGGAAGTGCCGTTATCGTTGGCGGTGAGGTTGGAAACCACGATCGAGCCTGT
>CAZPCR010000391.1:1343-3421 GCA_964585035.1 uncultured Anaerolineaceae bacterium | reverse complement strand
TGACTATATTTGCAGTACCCCTTGACATCGTATCCAAACTGCTATTATTAAACCCAAGCGCAATTATTATAATATCTTGTGATTCTATACACTGTTCTACAGTCGATGCTTCTAATACATTTCCTTTAATCAAATTAAGATTCGTATGATTTGATTTTGAAGTTTCATTTCTGGTTAGTATTTTTACGATTCGATCCCGCGCTAATAACTTCTCAACCACGATTTGACCCACCTCTCCCGTGCCGCCAAAAACCACCACATTATTCATTACTGTCTCCAAGGTTTGATTTAACTCGAATATTCCAGGGACACCATAGTGCTTAACTACATATTCAGCCGCCATTCGGCGGTCTAAGAATTTACAAGCGGTCAAAGATTAATTTATTATGAAATATATCACTTTTGCCAAACCCCAAAATATGATTAGTGCAAGAAATGGTGCGACAGCCAAAACAACCCGCATATCGCCGTGGTAATCAACGATATTGCCTCCCTCAATCCCTGGAAAGTGCAAGGCATCGGGGTACCCGGACAGTCGAAGTGCTGCAAACGACGGCGAGACGGTGGTCCCCGGCTTCGATCCTGAGATGTTCCGCATCACACCGAAAAGGGTTATCAGTTGGGGACTTGAGGCGGAATTTCGCGTGGCTCCTAACGCACATTCGGTGAATTAGAACAGGATGGGGTTGGCGAAAAGGTAGCTGCCCCGTCCTCGCTGAAACTAATAGATTTGGAAACCATGAAGCAGTGGTTTCTATAATCCTGGATATAATATGGAGCCAACGTGAAAAAAGGAACCTTGAAATACTTGATGCTTGCCGCCTGGTCAGGAATGATTGGGCCGGCCTTCTTTGTGGTCGTTTTTTGGGTGGAGGGCTGGATTCGTCCCGGATATAGCCCATTGGCCGAGTACGTCAGCGCCCTGTCATTGGGCGGGCGCGGATGGGTTCAAATCGTTAATTTCGTCCTCTTCGGTGCTCTGCTATTCGGGTTTACCCGGGCCGTAGCAGCCGAGTTTCCCAATGGAAAAGCTTCCCGCTGGGGGCTGATCCTTTTGACGATCATCGCTATAGGTTATTTTTTCTCCGGCCCGTTTGTCATGGATCCAACGAGCACTCCGCTGGCTGAAGCGACCTTTCACGGCACGCTGCACGGAATACTTGGTGCGCTTGTGTTCGTGCTGATGCCGATCACCATCTTTGTGTTTTGGCGCCGGTTCCGTTCGGACCCGAAATGGCAGTTCCTGCAGGGGTGGACCTTGATATTGGGCATCATCTGCGCCGCAGTCGATATCTATTTTTCCATCGTATCCAAGATTCCGATTTTGATGACCTCGCAAAGCCCTTGGATTGGCCTGATTCAACGAGGAGTCATCATGCCGTTTATGATCTGGGTATTTGTATTTGCGTTTGGAATGACCAAAGTGATAAAAGAACCCAGATAATTACCTGACAAATAGTACCTAATGTCGCCGCTTTGGGCAGCCTCCTATGGCTTTCAAGACTCACGAATGCGCGTTCGGTCAATTAGAACAGGGTAGAATTGGTGAAAAAGGCGCTGGAATCAATGCGTCTCATACCATTTGAAATTGAAATTCCTTTATAGCACCAAAAAACGCCCTTTTTAGTAAGGGCGTTTTTTATACACATTACCCAACGGATTCTGATACTTACGGGTGAGCGGCCATGGACAATTCTTGGGAGCAGAGAAAACTCGAAGCCAGAAAAATGCTCCGAAAGCCGCACCGTACTTACCTGTCCAGTGCACGCTTTGTTAGGCCCAGCAAATTGGGCACACGAAGATTGTTTATTCGCGTTTCGGTTCGTAATTCAGAATAACGATCCCGCATTCAAATGACATAGATTTTACCAATGCCAGATTTTTTTGGCTGTCAAGTTCTTTGAAAATTGACATGCCGTTACCAATAGCAACAGGATTAATAAATAGATGAAACTCGTCAATCAATCCTTTTTTGATTAGAGCCGACACGAAAGTTGCACCACCATAAGCGATTATATCTTTACCGCTTTGTTTTTTAAGTTTAGTGATTTCGTCAACAAGGTCGCCTTTTGCTAAAA
>CAZPCR010000391.1:0-1243 GCA_964585035.1 uncultured Anaerolineaceae bacterium | reverse complement strand
CCGCTTTGTTTTTTAAGTTTAGTGATTTCGTCAACAAGGTCGCCTTTTGCTAAAACGGTATTATCCCATTCCGACTTGTCAAGTGTTTTTGTAAAAACGACTTTCTTTGTATTGTTTATTTTGTCGGCACCACCTTCTTCTGGATTAGAAGCCCAATGTGGGATAAAACCTTGTGCAAGTTTTCGCCCAAGAACTATGCAGTCAACAGGTTCTGTTATTTCAACCACGTATTTTATAAGTTCATTGTCCCAATTGGAAACCGTCCAATCCATTTCACCATTTGGTCCTGCAATGAAACCGTCAATAGTCATTTGCACTTGAAGTTTTAATTTTCTCACTGTCGTTTTTCCCTTTTTATGAAATTATCGTATACACGCCGTCTAAAGCTATAAATTGAGTCGCGATTACTTTAATTTTTCATATCTCCTTTTATTTTATTGATTATTCAAATCATACCTGCCCAGAAGAAATTTGTCTTGTATAAAAACGACATTATTTAACATGGCTTGATTTAACAATATCAATAGGTGTTTGACCTGAAAATAATTTTAATGAACGAGTCAAATGAGACTGATCGAAATATCCTGCTTGAGTTGCAGTCTCAAGGATAGATGTGCCGCTCTGTAACATGATCAACGCCTGACGCGCTCTTTCGATTTGTTGAATTGTTTTATACGCTAAACCTGTTACATGCAAAAAACGGCGTTGTACAGAACGTAAGGACAATTCCCGTGTTCTTCCGAGCAGGACATCATTCACAATATTGTCTTGCAAGAGCATTTCGTTGCGTGTCAATCTACTTACAAACGTATCAGCATTTTCGAAATTGGGGAATTCCCATGTTTCGCCTTGGAGCCAGAAAGAATTTTTTATTGTTTCCGGCAAATGCACCGCATCATTGACCAGAGTCTTTTTAGGTAGATAATGCATAAACACATCACACTTAAAAATAATTCCGAAATACTCTACATGCCCTGTTGGAATAGGGGCGGCGGAAGCCTTCGTTTCTGGGCCACGAATGCTCAGGGTAGATTTTCCCTTTTGCTTTGTAAATACCATCTCCCAATGACTCGCGGCTATGGAGATAAAAGAACCGCCGCCTGCGGTTTGAGTCTGCCAAACGGATTCAACAAACGAAGAATCAGATGGTCGTATGTCAAAATCAAATTTCATATTGGCTTTTCGAATGAGAGCGCCTAACTAGGTGTTCAGCCGCCAGTTGGCGGTCTAACAACTTATAGGC
>CAZPCR010000390.1:0-3425 GCA_964585035.1 uncultured Anaerolineaceae bacterium | reverse complement strand
GCAGCAGATATGCGTATCTTTTGCCTGGCGACTCGATAACATCAACATCCGGCCCGATTACATGCAGTGGTTCTTAAGTGTCCCACCAGCCACGCCTCCTTCACGCTGCATCCGCACGGTCCAGGAACATACTTCCAAGAGAATTTTTGAAGACTTTCCTCAATTTAAACGCGAAAATCTTTCCAATGAGTTCTGGGCGTCTCGCTATATGGTCCTATTGGGAAATCTACCTCACCCGCAGGATATGATCAGCGAATTTATAACGGTCACGCGGCAGCAGCAGGGAATTCAGCCTCGTCGCAACGCTTAATTCCAGGTCTTAATGGTTCTTCAGGAGATTCTTGAGCTGGTCATCGGACTATACCTTATTCAAAATCTCCCGGGGAAAAAAGACCATAAAAGCGGAGTGTTCCATGACGACAAGTCTTGAAACGCCCCTGGGTTCCTCCATCTGGTACGACATTCCAATAAAGATCCTAAACAACCGCGCCGCTAGCTACCAGGCGGCCTGGGAAGACCCAATCCTTGGATATTACCCTCACATCCTTGCAACATCCAACCGTTAATACTATACTGAACGCAAGGAAACCCCGAATGGCAGACGTTACCCTTAACAGAGTTGGTGAGCTCCTGCGTAGCGTCCTTGAGTTGCTTTGGAACAAGCCCGAAGGGATGCCTGCCAAAGAAATCATCGCTTTCCTTCCTGAAATAACCCCCTTAACCGAATACGAGCGAGGCTATTCCGCCCCCACTAACATTCCAAGATATGAACGGATCGTCCGCTTGGCTACCATCCCACTGGTCAAAGCCGGCTGGCTGATTAAAAACAACAAAGGCCGCTGGTACATCACCGAAGAGGGACGCCAGGCGTGCCGACGGACCCCGAACGCGCAGGAACTATACAAAGAAGCTTTGCGCCGCTTTGAGGAAGTAAAACAGAATGCCCCGGCCTACACAATGGTGGCTGAGGAAGCGGAAGAAAAAGCCTGGGAACAAATACAAAAATATCTGCTCGAGACAAGACGGATCGAGTTCCGGACTTTGATCGCAGACCTTTTGAGCGCTATGGGATATTACGTGGGTTGGATCGCCCCCCCCGAAAAAGATCATGGGCAAATTGACCTGGTGGCCTATGCCGACCCTATCGGGGTAAAGGGACCGCGCATCCTGGTCCAGGTCAAACATAAAGGGCAGGCCATTACCATGGAAGGCTTAAAGGCCTTTTTATCCGTTTTAAATGAAAATGACTACGGCGTGCTGATCTCATCGGGCGGCTTTACAAACGAAGTTGTGGAAGAGATCAGGTCCGATGCCCTTCAAAAAACAACTTTATTGGATCTGGAGAATTTCTTCGACCTGTGGATCAGGTATTACGATGAATTAAGCCAGGATGCCAGGAACCGTTTCCCGCTCAAAAAGATCTTTTTTCTATACGGGATGGAATGAACTTTCCACCTCCCGGATCTGCAGCCATGCCATTAATTAACGGTGCCATCGCTCGCAGTGGCTTTCAAACAGAATGATATGCCAAACACGATCTCGCAAAACATAAAATCGTTCGATGAAAACATCGAATTATTATTTGAAGAACTCGAGCTGGCAATAAAATGGGGGAGACCGAGCATTTTACTCGCAATCCATAAATCAAAGTTTGGACAGGAAAAAGCCGGGCATGCCCTGGAACAGAAATTAAATAAACTCGGCCAGGATATCGTACCTATCGTCGTTAATAATGAACGCCCCGATGTCCCCCACCTCATCCAGGCTGCTCCGGCATTGGACCGGACGGTCTTCTTCGTTTCGAATATCGAATGGGGCGGCGGACCGGACGGCAAAGAGGCATATAAAGCGCTCAACGTTTACCGCGAGCTTTTTGTCGAGAACAAGGTCAGGGTTGTTCTTTGGCTGACCGTCGGCGAGGCGGCTAACCTGCCGCGCTATGCACCGGACTTCTGGGCGTTCCGGCATCGCGTTATTGAATTCGCAGCCCAGCGCACCCATGGTAATGTCAATCTACCGGCGGGAGTATTGATCTGGCAGGTGCAGAACTCGATAGACTCTATCGATAAGCCCGGGCAAAGGATCGCGGCTCGCCAGGAAATCCTCGCAAAGCTGCCTCATAACACCGAGGCATTATCCACGCGCGTCGACCTGCTTTATAACATCGGCTATCTATATTGGGTGTTGGGAAATTCCACAAAAGCGCTGGAGGCCTTTTCCGCCGGGATCGACCAGATAAAGGATTTACAACTCCCCCAGGTTCGATCCAACCTCCTGAACGGGATGGCAATAATTTATTATGAAGCCGATCAATACGAACGGGCCGTTGAGTTTTACAAACAAGCCATAATGAACGATCCCAAAGACGGCACACTTCTGATCAATTTAAGCGCGGCATGCTGCGCGCTTGGGCGGAACCAGGAAGCCATCACCGTCGGCAAGAGGGCCGTTAATTTGGATCCCACAGATTCGAAATTATGGAATCGGTTTGGTTATATTTATTGCGCCATGGGGAAATTCGATGAAGCCATCTCCTGTTTCGTGAAAGCAACAGAACTTGCCCCCCAGGTTGCCACCCATTGGGAATCGCTGGCGATTTCCTACAGCATCATTGAACGGCTGGACGAATCAAAACGCCTGATCGATGCCGCTCGAAAGCTCACGGGAAACGGGGCTTCCCTTCTTCTAAATATCTACGACGAAGCCATATCTGGAAATACGGAAAAATCCTTTGAATTGTTACGAAACGCCCTGGATACAAACCGAGTGTCACGGGACGATGTCAGGCGCGATCCAAACCTAAACATACTTTTCGATGCGCGCCAGATCGAAGCATTGGTTGGATGATACGAGCGCTGGATGGTCATCCGAAGAGCGGCCAGTCTTCGGTTGACCAGTATATGAAAACAAAAGGTTATGATGAACATTCAAGCGTATGCCTTAGTGATTGATTTTCTGGTGACCCTTGCGGTCGGTCTCGCTGTCATTTTGAGATCAAAAAGAACCGGAGCCGGAAGCTTAAGCATCCTTTATCTGTCCATCTCTGCATGGTCCGTTTGTATCCTTCTTTATGAAAACCTCAAATTCCAGGGGGGAGATCGGGAAGTTCTGTATTCCAGTCTGCTGGCGGGAATTTTTCTCTTTTCCACACTCGCCGCCACAGCCCTGCTTACTTTCACTTTAACCAAGACGAACAGGGGCTTTTTGATCAACCCGGCCTCTTTGGCTTTGTTAGGAGTCATGCCAATCCTTACCCAGGTCCTGTTTTGGACGACACCCTGGCGCGGCATTTTCTTCGGTGAGCAGATAATCCATATTATTTTTACTGCAACTTTGTGGGGAAAGGTCAATACTCTCTATTTGCTTTGTCTGGTTGGAGCGAGCGTTCTATTTTCTTTAGACCATTTTCTTAACAGGCTTCCTTT
>CAZPCR010000389.1:0-3427 GCA_964585035.1 uncultured Anaerolineaceae bacterium | reverse complement strand
AATTCCCGATCTATACCCATGCACGTTATCTGCCGGGCAGCATTGTGGATGACAGCCAGTTAAAAAGCGTCCTGCTGTGTGATGGCTGCCGTGTTCAGAAAGCGGAGATCACCCATTCCGTGGTCGGCATCCGCAGCCAGGTCTCCGCCGGCGCGAAGATCAAGGACACCGTGATTTTGGGAGCCGATTATTATGAACCCGGAAAACGCCCTTCATCCATCCCTATGGGGGTTGGTCCCAATTGTGATATTGAAGGCGCGATCATTGATAAAAACGTCCATCTTGGTGAAGGCGTGATCATTCGGCCGTTCCCGCGCGGTACCGATCTCGATCGTGAAAGCTGGTTTGTGCGTGATGGTGTTGTGGTCCTCCCAAAAAATGCCGAGATTGCTCCCGGTACCCATATCATGCCGGAATGAGTTTTTGTATATAATCGCTGAAATAGCCGGAAAAATGACATGCGCAGGGCATACGCCCTGCGCATGTCATTTTTCCGGAAATCTTCGAACCAGACTGAAAGCCTGGGACGAAGATATTTTTAACTTGACATTCTAATTCCAACCGAATACACTCGTCCTTGGTTGGGGAGTAGCCGCCTGGCTCCCACAGGATGGATTGTCGTCATACCATTGGTAGAGATACCATCGCAATCCATGCGCTTCATGCGTTGGCAAGACCACCACGATATATCGTGGTGGTCTTTTTCTTAATGATCCATGACATTCGGAGACCTCTATGTCCGTTGAACTCAAAATGGGTACTACGGGGGGCTTGGAAGGAAAAGCCTGGCATGCGCTGAAGGCCAGTGAAGTGCTGCGCGAACTGAAGGTGCTCGATAATGGCCTGACCTCCGAAGAAGCCTCCCTGCGTTTGCATCTTTATGGTCACAATGAATTGGAACAGGCCGCACGCCCCGGCTTCCTGGCGATCTTGTGGGAACAGTTGAATAGTTTCGTGGTCATCCTGTTGATCGTGGCTTCGATCGTTTCCGCCCTGCTTGGTGAATGGATCGACGCCTCCGCCATCCTGGCGATCGTGGTGTTGAACACCGTGCTGGGCATCGTGCAAGAGCGCCGCGCCGAAGAGGCCCTGGCTGCCTTGAAGCGGCTTGCCGCACCCGAGGCTCATGTGCTGCGCGATGGGCGGCGCGTATCGGTCGTGGCCCGTAACCTGGTTCCCGGCGACATCGTTTTCCTCGAAGCGGGGAATTACATCCCTGCCGATTTGCGCCTGTTGGAGGCCATCAACCTGCGCATCGAGGAGGCCTCGCTCACCGGCGAGTCCCTGCCTGTGCAGAAGAATGCCGCCAGTGTCCTGGATAAGAACGTTCCGCTTGGTGACCGCCGGAACACGGCCTTTATGGGCACCTTGGTTGCGTATGGCCGCGGACGGGGCGTGGTCACCAGCACCGGCATGCACACCCAGTTGGGCCTCATCGCCACCATGCTGCAAAGCGTCGATGCGGAAGTAACGCCTTTACAGCGCCGGCTCGATCAGTTGGGCCGCACGCTCAGTATTGGCACGCTTGTCCTCGTTGCGGTAGTCTTCCTGGCAGCCCTCATAAATAACACCGACATCCGCGACCTGTTCATAACGCCTCTTTCCTATCTCACCGGGAACGTCAAGGAGATCACGGATGTCTTTATTATCGCGGTCAGCCTCGCCATTGCGGCGGTGCCGGAGGGACTGCCCGCGGTTGTGACCATCAGCCTGGCGCTCGGCATGCACGAGATGATCCGCCGTCACGCGCTCATCCGCAAGCTGGCTTCGGTGGAGACGCTTGGCTCGGCTACGGTCATCTGCTCCGATAAGACCGGTACGCTCACGCAGAACGAAATGACCGTCACGCGGATGTGGGTCGATGGCATCTTCATGGATATTACCGGTACCGGGTATGCGCCGGTCGGCGAGTTCAAAATAAAGGACAAGCCGGTCGAGATCGACGATTATCCCGGCGCGCAGACAGCCCTGTGGCTGGGCGTGTTGAATAATGATTCGGAGTTGGATGTCCTGCCGGATGGCAGCTATCGCGTGATTGGTGACCCCACCGAGGGTGCCCTGTTGGTGGCTGCGGCGAATGCTGGCGCTTATCACGTGGAGATGGATAAGGCCTATCCGCGCGAGAACGAGGTGCCTTTCGACTCCGAGCGCAAACGCATGATCACCATCCACGACGTAAGGAACCCCCGGCCCGAGGATGCCTCTCCCTTTCACGATAAGAAGGCGCGCGACTGGGATGTGATCGCCGTCAAAGGCGCGCCGGACGTGGTGCTTCAGTTATGCACTCGTTATCAAACCATAAACGACGTGCCCAAACGGTTGACGCCGAAGATGCGCAAAGAGATCATGTCTGCCAACGATGACATGACCGGGAAAGCCCTGCGCGTGCTGGGCCTGGCGTACCGGGTGGAGCGTGATGTGCCGGATGATCCCGATGAGATCGTCACCGAAAACCTGGAAAAAGACCTGGTCTTTGTCGGCCTGCTGGGGATGATCGACCCGCCCCGCGAGGAAGTGAAGCCCGCCCTCGAAAAAGCGCGCCGTGCCGGCATCCGCACCGTGATGATCACCGGTGATTATCCCAATACTGCGCGCGCCATCGCCGAGTCCATTGGCCTGCTGCGGCGCGGTCGCAAGGTGGCCACTGGCGCCGACATCGACTCGATGAGCGCCGCCAGGCTCAAGCGTGAGATCGAAGTGACGGATGTGTTTGCGCGCGTCTCACCGGAGCACAAGCTGCGCATCGTGGATGCCCTGCAGGCCAATTACGAAGTGGTGGCCATGACGGGCGATGGCGTCAACGACGCGCCCGCCATCAAACGCTCGGATATCGGTGTGGCCATGGGTATCACCGGCACCGATGTGGCCAAGGAGACCGCCGATATGGTGTTGACCGACGATAACTATGCCAGCATCGTCGCGGCGGTGGAACAAGGCCGCATCATCTATGCCAACATCCGCAAGTTCGTATTCTTCCTGCTTTCATCAAATGTTTCCGAGATCATGGTCATCTTCCTGGCAACCATGGCCGGCCTGCCCACGCCGCTGACCGCCATCCAGCTGTTGTGGCTCAACCTCATTACCGACGGTGCGCCGGCGCTGGCCCTGGCCATAGAAAAGGGCGATCCCGATATCATGCAGCATAAGCCGCGCGCCAGGAGCGAGCCCATCATCAACCGTGTGATGTGGATGGGCATCGGCATCCAAACGGTCATGCAGACCGCTGCGGTACTGTTTGCGTTCTCTTTGGGGCTGGTGTGGTCGCTGGGACCCAACGCAGGTGTACCGAATGGAGTGAACCCGCTGCTCTATATCCTGCAGTACAACTGGCGCGGCGTCGATGTTCAAATGGCGGAGACCATGGCCTTTGTCACTCTTTCACTGTGTGAGCTGTTCCGCGCCTATACCGTCCGTTCGGAATATGCAT
>CAZPCR010000388.1:0-3443 GCA_964585035.1 uncultured Anaerolineaceae bacterium | reverse complement strand
GGAACAAACGAGCAGCTTCACCCGGATAACGTTCCAATCTTTGATTGATCTCTGAGAGAGAATTAAAGTTCATTTGATGTGCGGGGCCAAAACAGCCGTAGCAGCCTCGTCCGTAAGCCGGACATATTGCACCACAGCCGGCTACGGTACCTGGACCAAGGCAGGGAATGCCTTTATCTACAAGCACACAAATTGTCCCGCGGCGTTTGCATTCCAGGCAAACCGGATAATTCGGTAAATTGGGTTTTCGGTTGTTGAGCAGGGAAACAATTACTTCAATCACCTGGGTCTTGTTGACCGGACAACCCCATAGCTCCATATCTACAGCAACATATTCGGACATCGGTTTCGAGGTCTTTAGATAATGCAAGAATTCCGGATGGTCATAAACGACTTTGGCATACTCATCTGCATCCGCGAAATTCCTTAATGCCTGGATACCACCTGCAGTAGCACATGTGCCGAGTGCTATTAATATCTTTGCCTGACTTCGTATTTCTTTTATCCGCTCGACTTCGTGTTCCGTTGTTACGGAACCCTCGACAAGCGCAATATCATAGGGTCCGGGTTGAGAAGCGCGGGTCGCTTCAAGGAAGAAGGCGATCTCAACTGCGTTTGCTAAATCCAGTAATTCGTCTTCCATGTTCAAGAGCGAAAGCTGGCATCCATCACAAGACGAAAATTTATAAACAGCAACTGTTGGTTTTGAGGTAGGCATTAGAACTCCTCCACGTTGAAGAAGGGCTGAAGGGCGTTAAAAGGGAAGATAGGCCCGTCTTTGCAAATAAAGTATGGTCCTAACTGGCAGTGTCCACATGAACCCTGGCCGCATTTCATGTTGCGCTCCAGTGAAACAAAAATGTTATCAACCGGGATGCGACGCGCGAGAGCTTCATAAATCACAAATCGGATCATGATCTCAGGACCGCAAGTTAACATAGCGGTTTTATGTGGATCCATTCGAAACTGATAAAACCACATAGGCACCACGCCGACTCGTCCGTTCCAGGTTGTATCCCCGCGATCGACAGTCACTTCGATATTGATATCTGCTTTTCGCCAAGCCTCATATTCAGAGGTGTACATGAGATCCGCGGGAACGCGGGCGCCATACAAAACCGTTACCTTGCCATATTTCTCGCGATTTCGAATTATGTGATAAAGTGCCGGCCGGAGTGGCGGAAGGCCTATACCTCCGCAAGCGATAAATACGTCCTTCCCTTCCAATTCTTTCATTGGCCAACTCGTGCCAAATGGACCTCGCAGACCAAGCGTGTCCCCTACTTTCAGACGACTTACAGCATGAGTTACGTTTCCGGCGAACCGTATCGTGTGTCCGAGAGTGGAACGGTCAATTGGGTCTGAACTTATCGATATTGCAGCTTCCCCGAAACCCGGTATGTAAACCATGTTGAATTGACCAGGAAGGAAAGTATAGGTGCTTTGAATAGAAGGATCTTTGAATTTTAACCAGTAGGTTGATACTCCCTTAATTTCCGTTGTGATTGCAGTCACTTCGGCCCAGCACGGCTCAAGGAGACGTTCTGGGTGGATTGCAGCTGGTTTCATTAATTGTGGTGTAGTCATTTTTGTGATTCCTTCCGGAGTGCGGAAATTTCTCTGGTCAAGTCTATTTCAGCGGGACACCAAGTGATACAGCGTCCACAACCTACACAGCCGAAGGTTCCGTATTGCTGTTTCCACGTTCCCATTTTATGAGACAACCATTGGCGATATCGTGAACTAATCGTCGGCCGCGTGTTCCCGCCTGCCTGGTATGAGTATCCCGGGTTGAAACAAGAGTCCCAAACTCGCTCACGGCGGGTCTCATTGCCGCTTAAATTCATTTGATCTACAGCATCCCAGCAAAAACAAGTTGGACAAACTTGGGTGCAATTTGTACAACTTAAGCAGCGCTTGGCGATTTCCTGCCAGTAAGGATTATCGAGATTATCCAAAATCACTTCAGGGAGATCACCAGTATCAAGGGTTCGACCCATTTCCTGCGATGCACGTTCGATACCACGCTCTGCATTGCTTAATAAGAAAGCGCTCGCAAGTTCAAAAGGTATGGCCGCCATTAATTCGCGAGCCATTTCTGAGCCGATCGTCAACAAGAAAACATCATCGAGTTCGGTAAGGGAAAGGTCGAAACCTTCTTTTACTCGCGGTCCAGTCTCCATCGATACGCAAAAACACGTACCTGCCGGATGCAAACAGTTCACAGCGAGAATGAAGGCCTTTTCCCGGCGAGCGCGGTAAACCGGATCGGTGAAGTCTTCCCGTAAAAATGCTTTATCCTGAATCTGAATGGCTGCCAATTCGCAGGCGCGCACACCGATAAAAGCATAACTTGGTATATCCTGAGGTGGCGTGGCCATTTCCCAGTTTTTTCCGTTTTTCTGTAGGGTAAACAGGTCGAGTCGAGGAGGAAATAGAAATTGCTTCCAAGATTGCGCACCTGGAATAAGGTCGAAATACCGGCTATGACCAGTAAAGGTTAGGCGGAAACGACCAGCGTCCTGTTCGGTAATATACCCTTTTGGAAGTTGATCGAGGCTCTCAAAGGCCTCGTATACAAGAGTATCGTTTTTAACGCGGGGGCCAATTGTTTGATACCCAGCCTCCCTTAAGCGGATCAATAAAGTATCGAAAGCATGTTTTTGGATCGATATGGTGCTTCCGATCTCTGGACGGTGATTACTAGACATTTTTTGTCTCCGGGTTAGCGAACATATCCAATAGCTGCAGGCGGGTGACCAACAGGCGCCCAGCAACCACATTTGCCATGCGACGCATGACCAAATAACCGAGATCGTGATCCTCGTCGCAGACCTGACGCAATTTTTCAGCATTGATGCAAACGATCAGACCATCTACAACAGCAGTCGCACCGGCAGTGCGTTGACGTATTGTGGGTGTAACGCTCGACCATCCAAAAACTTCCCCTGGTTCTGCAGTGTAGAATCGGATCTTGCCCCTATGAGGTATGAACATATCAAGGGCTATGCGGCCCTCGATGACAACATAGATGCACTCCTGCTTATCCCCTTCACGAAATAATACTTCGCCGGATTTTACATGGGACACGTCTGTAATTTCAGCTATCTTCTGAATATGCTCCTTATTTAGTTCGTGGAACCAGGGGATTTTTTGTAGTTCTTTACTTACATCTTCTACATTGCCCATTTTGGTCTCCTTCGACAAAATAATTATTTCGTAAACTATGATACCATAGTTTGTATTATTTATCACAAATAATCAGTAGTGCGTTCTTTCCTATTTCCGTATGCCGCATGTCACGGTTTTAAATATAGAAATATGCTAAAATGCCACCACCCCTTGGAGTATTAAATTAATGAAAAGCATTATTCAAGCTATTAAAGGCACACGCGATTTTTATCCTGAACAAATGGCGATCCGCAACTGGTTATATGAAACAG
>CAZPCR010000387.1:0-3455 GCA_964585035.1 uncultured Anaerolineaceae bacterium | reverse complement strand
CCTTTTATAATCGTCGCCATCCGAGGTTTTCAAATAATCAACCACATGAATTATTTTTGATCCTTTAATTTTGATCACACTAACAGCACTGTTAGTGGCGTTAAGTCCATCCTTATTTGTAAGTTCCAAATCCAACTGTACAAAGATTGTGTTATTACCCAGCATGTCGAAAATGTTTTCAACTCCCACATGTTTAATAGTGAATTTCCTTTGAGGGAATTGTTCAATGAATTCCTCGAACCATCTTTTTACTGCAGGTTTTCCAGCAAATTCTCCTCCTGCCTTAACTTTGCCCTGGTAAACAAAGATACCGTTTTCGCTCCATGGCTCCAAGAATTTTTCCAAATCGCCTTCATTAAACGCATCAAACCCCGATCTGATGGCCTGTTTCGCAATGATTGCTCCTATCATTTTTTTCTCCCATGAAATATCAATGCTACTTTATTTACAAATTTGTGTTTTCAAGGCTCAACTTCGATAACATACTCACGCATATTCCCCAGGCAACTACATGCATGCCCATCAAGGCAACGGCATTCGGCCAATTCGCGCCGCGCATGTGGGATTGGGGATAGGCAATATCCGGTAGAAAACTAAGTAATAGGACGATAAAAGCGATGATTTGATAGGTGCGGATCGGGTTCGAAGCGAGGCGGGACACCAGTGCGAATACCAGCACCGCTCCGGTGACAAGCACGAAAGTAGAGACGGCAGGCACTACCCAGCCCAGACTTATCGGAAAAGGGTCAGGCTGTAAAATCGCCACAGCGATCACACGCACGATCAAAACGCCGAGAATCGATGCCAGGATCGCGAGCGGACCAACCCATACGAGCCGACGAAGCTGAACCTTCGGCGAGGAACCGAAAACAATATTTCCGTCCATTTTCACTCCTTCATGAATGTTATTTTTTTTGTGAAATATAAAAGGAGTATAGGATCGGGTTGTGAATTGAGTATGAATTGGTTGTAAATTGTGTGTAAAAAAGAATGTGGGAAAGTATATTCGTTAGAAGAATTGTATCTACTCACATCTTTGCCCCACGCTTCCAGCCTGGGGCAAAGAGTTCCGAAAAAATGGACGTGTGCAGGGCATGCGCCCTGCACACGTACATTTTTTCGGATATTTCAGGCAGAGGATCTGAGTAGTTACGAAGAATTATGAGATCAGGAGTGCATTAAGTTTCGGGCCAGAATTATTTGAAGTGGGCAGCGATGGTTGGAATCCCGCCTGAACCCATTCTGACGACCCATTAACGAAGGACGTTCCTGATCTCGATCCGATCAGAATTTAAAGGCAGGAATACCAACATTCCATCTTCGCCCATTGTGATGGGTCCTTTGTAATATTTTTTTGCGTCCCCAAGGAACAGCTTGTTTAATATCCGTGAAGGAAGCGGCGGAATGATGTGGACCAGGATCAGATGTTTAACACGAGCGGCAGCAGCGATCTTTGCGGCATCCTGCGGCGTGGAATGATACGAGGGAATATCATGCGTGATCCGTCCCAGCGATGGAGAATTGGATAAGCCGGCATTCTCATGCAGCATGTGAACGAGATCGGCATTCAAGGCTTCATGCAAGAGTACATCTGCGCCGGTTGCATATTCCAGCAGGGATTCCGAGTAGACCGTGTCGCCACTGATCACCACCGAACGGCCCTTGTAATCAAAACGATAACCCACCGCAGGTACAACAGGCCGGTGATCGACCTTAAAGGCTGTAATTTTCACGCCATCCTTATCGAACACCACGACAGAGGCATTGGGTTCAGACGATAATTCAAACGGTTTTGCGATACCGCCGGCCCCCGTCGGTGGCACAGCGTCAGGGCCATGGTGGGCCACACGGTACCCGGCATCAAGTTGGTAGGCAAGATTAAATCCCTGCACGACCTGCTCGACACCGGTCGGGCCAATCACTTCGACAGGTGTTTTATTGGCGCCGCCTGCCCAGCGTTGGAGCTCCATTTCGCCCAAATCGGCAATATGGTCCGAGTGAAAATGAGTCAACAAGATAGCATCGGTTTTTATGAGGGGCAAATTCATCAGTAATACGTTCCTGGTGCTGCCCTCGCCCGCATCCACAACGAAGAAATGCTCTCCCGCCAGGACGGCGATGCAGGAACCTGCACGGTTAATATCCGGCAATGGTGAACCGGTACCGCACAGCCCGGCGTATAAACCATCATCAAAATGCGGATTCCTTTTTGCCAGCGTGGAACGAATAATTCGCGGAATAAGGATATTCATAATCTCTCTCATTCAACTATCCGACCTGATGATATGAGGAGTGAAGGAGCAGGTCGTGGCGCGGATTTCGTGAGGGTTTTAACGAAATTAGTAATTACTCAGGTCTTTGTCCCACGCTTTCAGCCTGGGACAAAGAATTCCCAAAAAATGGATATGCACGGTGCGTATGCCCCGTGCATATCCATTTTTTGGGGGTATTTCATGCAGGGGCTGTGAGTAGTTACCGAAATTATGTTGATGTCGAGAGGAAACGCAGATCATCGTTTCTTATGGTGGCCGAGGTGTCCGATGGCCATTGAAATAATCTTGAAGAAGGCGCGAAAACGTGTGATCCGTTTGGCAGGCAGCACAGGCTTGGACAACTGATCGGGACGGGTGAGTTGTTTGCCTTTCGGCGCGCCAAAGTATTCGGCAAAGCTGTTGGGGCTGATGAACAAATAGAAATCCTTTTTCGGTTTCTTTTGGGAGTTCATCGCTAGATCAGGGTGGAGAATACCGGCCCGGTAGTGACGGGCAATTTCAATGCGGATCTTCAACGGCAGGCAGCCCGCAGCGAGGTCGCTGCAGATCTGTTCGGCGGGGTTGTGCAGGATGCCGAAGGTTAGAGCTTCTTTCTTATCGAATTTCTCGCCCAATTTGGAACGGACACAGTCACAAAATTCGGCCGTATCAATGCCAATATTATCTAGGGGGATGCGGACGAAATTCCGGTCGTCATATTCATCCTGGAAGCTGGTATGAACACCAACCCCGACGGTGGATTCAATCATGACGCGCTTACCGGTGGGGATATCCACGTCACCACAGTCAACGGCCAGATGGGAGTAGCCATACCGGCCGGACAAATCGTTGATCACAGCACTTAGCGTACTGCGCGGCACAAAAATTAACAAGGAGCAGCGATACCCTTTGCCTCCATGTTTAAAGGGACCTTTTGGCGGGACATCTTCTTTCCGCTGTGGTTTCGCGTCCATGTTATTCCGCTTTTGACGGACTGTTTTCGTAACGGATCTTTTAGTTTTACTTTTCATTTCGAAAATTATAATTTGTTTTAATGGCTATCCGGTGCAGCGGGGCTATTTTTATCTGCGGGCTTGTCAAACACCAAGGCCTTTTCGGCCGGGTGGACATCCTTGGCGACCACTACTGGAGCTGCCGGGGGTTGGGTGGTAATGATGGCAGGACTCAAATGCTTTATATCAT
>CAZPCR010000386.1:0-3472 GCA_964585035.1 uncultured Anaerolineaceae bacterium | reverse complement strand
GTCGTTTGTTGGCATATTTACGGAAGGCGGATTACCAACGATATTTGGGAATAACTGAAAGTCTAAGCTTGCGTCATAAATAATTAAATAATATGCCTGGGTAGGTGGGCAATGCCCACCTACCCTTTTTATAGGTATGGATCTCAAGGAAGATCCAAGGATGATGCCGCTCGTCAGGAATTGAACAGTGCTGGCAACTGCGTTGCCGCCGCTATTCAGTCCCTGACCAGGCGGAAAACCAACTAGGGGCTTGCGCAAAAAGCATAAACACCGCAAAGGAATCTTATTTTGCGTAATGGATGCATTGCGCGGGTTGATTTGCACAAGCCCAAAACAGGAGACTAGATGAAACCTGAAACCAAACGCTATACTGCAACTGTAGGCACGCGCACTGTCACCTTTGAGACCGGAAAGCTGGCTGGTCAGGCGGGCGGTGCAGTCACCGTCGGGATCGACGATGCGATTGTTTTCGCGGCCGCCACAATGGGTGGTGTGCGAGAAGGCATTGATTTTTTCCCTCTCCAAGTAGAATATGAAGAACGCCTGTACGCAGGTGGCAAAATACCCGGTTCGTTTTTCCGTCGCGAAGGTCGTCCGTCCACAGAGGCTATTCTCACTGCCCGGCTCACGGACCGTCCATTACGACCCTTATTTCAATATGGTATGCGTAACGAAGTCCAGGTGATGATGTTTTCACTGTCAGCCGATGGCGAAAACCCGCTCGACATCATCGCCATCAATGCTGCCTCCGCCGCCATCATGATTTCCGACATTCCCTGGGGCGGACCTGTAGGCGCCGTTCGCGTCGGTCGGTTGAATGACGAATTCGTGATAAATCCAACTTTTTCCGAGATTGATGCCTCGGATCTCGACCTGCGGATCGCTGGAACAAAAGATGCGATACTCATGGTGGAGTGTGGGGCAAATGAAATCCCTGAAGATGTGATGGCCGCAGCCCTTGAATTCGGCCACAAGTCTCTTCAGCCGTTGATCGAAACACAGCTTAAAATGGCTGCGGAGGTCGGCAAGCCTAAACGCGAACCGGTTATTGCATTAGCCAACGAAGCGTTACAAAAGAAAGTTTTCGACCTGGTGAGTACCAGGATGAACGAGCTCCTCGATAAACCTCTGAATAAATCCGAGTTTTATGGTGGGATGGATGCTTTAGTAGAAAAGGTCGTCTCTGAACTTTGCGTTGCACAACCGGGCTCAAATGCTTCAGATATTCCTAGTGAAAATGATGTGAAATCGGCTTTTAGCGAAGCCGAACATAAAATCGTACGGGAACGCATTCTAAGTTCCGGGAAGCGTCCCGATGGCCGCACACCAACCGAGATACGTCCAATTTGGTGTGAAGTCGGACTTTCTCCTAGGGCCCATGGATCCGGGTTATTTACACGGGGTGAGACTCAAGTTCTATCTCTGGCTACACTTGGTACTTTGGGAGAAGCTCAGGAATTGGATTCACTAAACCCAACAGACACCAAGCGTTATATGCATCATTACAATTTCCCCCCGTTCTCCACGGGTGAAGTAAAACCTCTTCGCGGACAAAGTCGGCGCTAGGTTGGGCACGGAGCGCTGGCTGAACGAGCCTTGGAGCCGGTAATTCCCGCGGAAGAGACCTTCCCTTACACTATTCGCGTTGTTTCTGAAGCCTTGTCATCGAACGGCTCAACTTCGATGGGTTCGGTTTGCGGGTCCACGCTGGCCCTGATGGACGCAGGTGTGCCAATCAAAGCACCGGTCGCAGGTGTGGCAATGGGCTTGATTACCGATGAGAGCGGCCGCTATAAGATTCTGACTGACATCCAGGGCACAGAAGATCACCTGGGCGATATGGATTTCAAGGTTGCCGGTACAGCGCAGGGTATTACTGCCCTTCAAATGGATATTAAAATTTCAGGGTTAAGCGCGCAGATGATGAAAGAAGCCCTCGAACAGGCTCATACAGCGCGCATGTTTATTATGGAAAAAATGCTGGCCGTGCTAGCCGCGCCTCGTCCGGAGTTGAAGCCGCACGCCCCCCGCATTATCACTGTCAAGATCCCCGTTGAGAAAATTGGTGCATTGATTGGGCCAGGCGGCAAAAATATTCGTTCTCTCCAGGAGGAAACTGGTACCAAGATCGATGTCCAGGAAGATGGCACGGTATACATCGCGTCAACGGGAGGTGAAGGAGCCAAGGTGGCCCAGGAACGAGTGGAAGCCCTCGGTGAATCTGCCGCAATTGGTAATATCTACACTGGCAAGGTTGTACGTATCGCAGACTTCGGCGCATTCGTAGAGATACTTCCCGGTGTGGATGGTCTGGTTCATATTTCCCAATTGGATAGTGAGCGAGTTAACAAGGTCGAGGACATCGTCAATATGGGCGATGAGATCACCGTGATGGTCACGGATATTGATCCACAGGGCAAAATCCGATTATCCCGCCAGGCCGTTTTGGAAGGCTGGACTGCAGAAGAAGCGCGCGAGAAAGATCAGCGCAAACCCGGAGGCAGCGGCGGCAACCGCAGTGGCGGCGGTGGTTTCCGTGGAGGTAACAGCCGTGGTGGAGGTGGGGATCGACACGGTGGTGGAGGCGGCGGAGATCGAAACCGGCGCTAAGAGTTAACTAACTAATTGTCTCCCTCAGGCGAAATTCTGAGGGAGACAATGTTTTAATAGTGAAGCAAGACCATTCCAATGAACGAAAGATCGATCCTCATTTTCCTAGCATTTGTTCTAACCTTGACTTCACCTCCGGCCATTCCGAATTGATAATGCTGTAATAGATCGAATGGCGAATATATCCATCGGGCAATATCATGTGATTCCGAAACATTCCTTCTTTCATAGCTCCAAGCCTTTCGATGGCACGTTGCGAACGTTCATTCCTTGAATCGGTCTTTAACTGCACGCGGATGCAGCCTAATTCTTCAAAAGCCTGGCGGAGTAGGAGAAATTTGCACTCGGTATTAACCTGGGTTCTCCGGAACTCAGCCCCATACCACGTTCCACCGATTTCAAGACCGTTATGTTCCGGGCGAATTTCCATATATCGAGTTGTGCCTGCCACACGTCCTGATGCCTTGTGTATCACGACGAATGGGAGATCTGTGCCCTCTGCCCTACGGTCAAGTATTGTACGTACCCAGCGTCGGATATCGTCCTCGTTGTTCATAGCACCATAAGGCATATATTCCCAGATTGATTCATCCATGCCCACGGCGGCTAAACCTGCCGTATGGTCCTCGGTTAATGGCTCGAGTCTTACGAACTGACCCGTCAAAACGACTGGCTTCACATCCATCATTTCAGCCACTCCGCTTCAGTTTTGTCTTGTGTAGGTAGGTAAGGCATTTGTAAACTCCCTTTGCTTAATAACTCTGACAAAGCAGATCGCATGGCGATTCGATCATCCCAAGCGTATTCTATATTTCCAAAACACATCGATTGTTCATGGCCCTTACCACATGCGATCACTATA
>CAZPCR010000385.1:0-3476 GCA_964585035.1 uncultured Anaerolineaceae bacterium | reverse complement strand
CTCCGCATCGCTCGGCATGGTAAAAACATCGACACTATTCAACAAGACATGCAGGTCTTCATTCGGGATGAAACCCGTAAAACGGACTCGCTGGCCAAGGTTCAATGACCTCGAAAGTGCCTCAAAATATTCCGAGGCGCCACCGTGTCCGGCGATCACCAACTGAATATCATCACGCTGGAGGCGCGCCACGGCATGCAGCAGCACTTCGATCCGCTTATCTTTTTCCACGCGACCAACGAAGAGGAAAATCTTCCGCTTTGGATCCATCCCGTAACGCTCACGGCAGGCAAGCCGATCAATAGAGGCATCCAGCCGAAAACGTCGCAAGTCGATACCGCAGGATACAAGAGAGACCGGGGGCTTCAAACCCTGGGCCCGGATCAATTCCGCCGCCGCGTGTGATTGTGCAACGACCAGGTCCATGCGGTTGTATACGGAAAGCATCCATTTCCATAGGATCCAGTTGTAAAGCGGTTTTATCTTTGAAAGAAGCGGGATATATTGAGCCAGATTTTCAGGCATGAAATGATTGGTGCCAATGATGTGGATACCCTGCCTTTCGGCCTCCCGCATCGTCAGACGGCTCAGAGGGTAATGGTCCTGAATATGTACAATTTCCGGTTGAGCAGCATTAATTATGTTCCGGACATCCCTGGCCGAAGGAATGGGCATGGCAAAATCCGGATATTTTGGAGCTATTGCAATCGCACGCACCCCTTCCAGGTGGACCCCATTACGCTCCCTGCTGTATATATGACCCTCGACCGATGGGAACATGGCTGTTACATGGTGGCCGCGCTTTGCAAGCCCTTCCGCCAGGTTGACCGTGAAAATAGACTGCCCATCCAAGCGAGGATAATATGTGATGCCTGAAATTAATATCCGCATAATACCGCTTTCTTATCGGCCCTTATCAACTATTCGAGACATTCGCTTCAGAAGTATCTTTATCAAACTGCCTGACCAAACGGCGGCCCGCCAAAATGGCAAACACAACAAAGGCCAGCGAAGCAGCCAAGACAGCGTATTCCACACCTCTTTCCACGCGCTTGATCGCTTCGGTGGTGTAGTAACCAATAAGAATCAGCGATCCTGTCCAAAGGGTCTCTGCAACAACCAAGGCCGGGAACCAGCGTCTCCAAGGAATCCGCAGCAAGCCGGCGGCAATGAGCGAGGGGATCACAAAGCTCACTGTCAATTTGGCGAGGAAAAGAACCTTGGTGGCATGGTCAAGCATATTTTGCTTTAGATGGTCGATCAGGCTTTCTCGTAACCCCAGCCGGCGCCCGAAATGAAGGATCCACTCCGTTTTTCCCATATATCCAAGTGTGTACCAGAGCGAATCGGCGGTCAAATTTCCTACAGCGGCGGCGAAGAAGACCGGCATCGGCCGCATCAACCCGGCGGATGCAGCAGCAGCCCCCAACAAGGTTACGATAGGCCCTTCCACCGCCACCAACAACGCCAGGATAATATAAGTCCAAAAACCAAGTTGTGGCAACTCTCCGCTCTTCAGGGTGACTACGACATCATGTAAGAGAATCATCAAGTCATGCATGAGAAAAGGATCCCTGCCTCATTTTTGTACTATCTCCCTGACCTGTTCTACATACGCCAGGCTTTGATGCCTGAAGTACGTGTTATAGAGCATGGCATAATGACCTCCCTGCTTTAACAGGGATTCATGGCTACCCTCCTGAATGATACGCCCTTTTTCCATAACGAGTATACGATCTGCGGCCTTGACCGTCGAGAGCCGGTGAGCGATCAGGATGCTGGTGGAATGTTCAAGGATCAGATTCAACGCCTGCTGGATCTGCCATTCCGTAAACGGATCGATGCTGGCAGTCGCTTCGTCCAGGATAAAGATAGCCGGCTGCTGGACGAGAACACGCATCAAAGCGACGAGTTGGCGCTGTCCCATCGAAAGCCGGTTCCCACGCTCCCCGACTTCCGTACCCAGGCCTTCGGGCAGAGTCTCCAGCCATTCCCCATTACCGATGCGCTTTGCCATCACCAGCATTTCGGTTTCCGTCACAGTTGGCAGGGCATATCGGATATTATCGGCGACTGTCCCCGAAAACAGGAACGGGACCTGGGAGACGATGCCCAACTGCCTCCGATACTGCCGCAAGTCGATCGTGCGGATGTCCATATCGTCAATAAGCAAACGGCCTTCCTGGAATTCATAGAAGCGCGCGATCAGCTTGGCGATGGACGACTTTCCTGCGCCGGTATGTCCGACCAGAGCCAAATTCTCCCCGGCCTGGACGCAAATGTTCAGGTCCGTTAAGATCGGTTCCTTGTCCGTATACCGGAAGCCAAGATGCTCAAAACAGACCTGACCCTTTAGACGAGGGACGTCGCGCTGTTCGCGCTGCACTACATTGGGGTCCGCATCTATTAATGCGAAGACGCGTTCCGCGGCGGACAGACCCTGCTGGATCTGCGCCCAAAACGCTGATACATTCGAGATCGGCAATAAAAAACTGTCAAGGCTCATAATAAAGAGATACCATGCACCAATCGTGACAATACCCTGGGTAACGTTCAACCCGCCCGCGTAAACCAGGATGGCTACAAAGAAACCACTGACAGCATTCACGGTTGGGAAAACAAGCGATAAAACAAGGCCGCGCTGGACGTTGACGCGATAAGATTGCTGATTGGCCGCATCGAAGATGCCAAAGATACTGGCCTCCTGGCGGAAATTCTTTGCAATCGCGATCCCGCTCACGGTTTCCTTAATGGCCTGGTTGACCTCCGCCATGGCCCGCATACCGTTGCGAGTTGCGCGGCGGGCGAGGTTACGAAATATAGTAGTGAGCAGAAACATAAACGGCGCAAAAGCACACATAATAAGCGCCATATGCCACTCAGTTTGGAACATGACCACACCGAGGATAATGGCAGTTATCAACTGCGAGGCAACATCCGTAATAATGACAACCAATTGACCAAAGTCATTTGTGTCCGATGTAATGCGAGAAACGATGCGGCCCGAAGAGAATTGGTCGTAGAAGGATAGGTCATGTTCCGCGGCTGCATCGAAGGCTTCCGTACGCATGGCAAGCACAACGTCACCCACGGCGCGGATCACCTGACTGCGACGGGCCCAATTGAATCCCCATGTGCAAACACCGAGGATTGTCAACGTCAGGCCGGACAGGATGATCAGCTGAAGCATCGGTTGGTTTTTTAGTATATCGACGATATGACTGACGATGATCGGCAGGGCGGCGCCGATCGAGGCGATCAGGACAGTAAATATCGAAACCCACATAAAACGTCTGGTCTGGGGTTTGAAATAATCAATCATCCGGCCGATCAACTGACGGTCGGAATATTGACGGTCATACTTTTCAGCATTAAGTCCGGCAAAAAAGCCCATAATTCAGTCCCGGTTATCCGTATTCCATCTATTCTTTAAATATACGGCTGTAGGCTTCAGAAGTTTTCATCAGTTCTTCGTG
>CAZPCR010000384.1:0-3476 GCA_964585035.1 uncultured Anaerolineaceae bacterium | reverse complement strand
TTTTCGAAGAGATGCGGGATGGCCTCCTCGGGGATGCCCATACCCGTGTCCTGGACGGTGATGCACACGTTAGCCTCGGCCGCCGTGGCGCTCATGATGATAGAGCCATTTCGGCGGTTATATTTGATCGCATTGCTCAGTAGGTTAAGGATAACCTGCTTCAGCTTGTCCCGGTCGGCTTCCCAGAACGGCAATCCGTCTGAGGCTTCGATCCGGATTTGGAGTTTTTCCTCTTCAGCCTTTGCGTTCATGATGTCTTTGCATTCGAAGAGCAGATCGGCGATATTGAAACTGGTTTTGCGGAACTGTACGCGTCCAGACTCGAGCCGGGCCAGGTCGAGGAAAGAGGAGGCCATGGAGTTTAGCCGCAGGGTTTCGCTGTGGATGTTGTTGATGATCTGCTCCTGCTGGTCGCGTGACATCTCAGGGCGCAGCAGCAGGTAGGTGGCCGTGCTAAGCGAGGCCAGTGGTGTGCGCAGCTCATGCACGAACTCGGAGATCAGATCCGATTGCTGGAATAAGCGTGCGTTCTCAATGGCAACCGCGGCCTGCGCTCCCAGCACCGAAAGCATGGATTCGTCGCCTTCTGTAAATTTCCCCTTCTCTTTATTCAAGGCTTCCAGCACTCCCACCACTTTATTCTTGGTGATCAGTGGGACTCCGATCAGTGATTGCGTGGGGCGGCCGGAGACCAGGTCCACATTGCCGAAGAAGCGCGGGTCTCCCTGTGCATTCGTAACACGCACCGATTTGCGGTTGATGACGATCCAACCCGCCAGGCTTCCTTCCAAAGGCACCACCAGACCACGCATGGTGGGCTCGTCCAGGTTGGTGGCAACCTGGAAATAAAGCTGCCGCGTTAAGTTGTCATAAAGAAGGATCGAAGCGGCTTCCGAACCGCTCACTTCCGCAGCGGCGCGCACGATCCGGTCCAGCAGCTCGTCGAGGTCCAAGGTGGATGCCAGGTCGCGTGCGATCTCGATCAAGCGGCGATAACCGTCCAGTCTCTCGGTTTTAATTTCAGCCATATGATACCTGTTCTGCAATGGCGGGCAGCATGTCCGCCACGTCGCCCTTCAGCACGGAGTCGGCGCGGACGTCCAGATAGGTGGATGAATTGTTCAGGATGACGAGATGTGCACCGCTGTCGAGCGCCTGCATGGGCAGGCTTGCCACCGGCAGCACTTCAAGGGAGGAGCCTGCCACCACCATCAAGTCGCAGGCACGGCAGGCGCGCTGCGCATCGAACCAGGCCTTCTGCGGCAGTTGCTCACCGAACAAAATCACGTTTGGTTTAAGTACTGCACCGCAGGAGCGGCAGCGCGGGGTTTCCCCCTCCTCCACAAATGGTTTCAGGTAGGGAATAGCCTGCACCTGCTGGAAACATTGCGTGCAAGAAAACGTCGCCAGCGACCCGTGCATTTCGATGACATTGATCGATCCCGCTTTCTGATGAAGCAGGTCTATGTTCTGTGTAACGATGGAATGGATATGACCTTCTCTTTCAAGCTGAGCAAGGGCAGTGTGCGCCTGGTTGGGTTTTGCATCGAAGATCTGACCCGCCAGGGGGCGGAACCATGCATAGAATTTACCGGGGTCTGTTCGAAAGGTGTTTAACGAAGCGGCATCCAGCGGTTCATCATGCGACCACAGGCCAGTGCCCTCGGAACGGAAGTCCGGGATGCCCGACGGAGTGGATAAGCCCGCCCCGGTCAGGACAACGGCTCGATGTGCTTTACGGAGTAATTCTGCAACGAACTCGATCGCATCCTGGACTGAAGTCGGTGAGGACTTCATTTGACTTTCTCAAGCTCCAGGATATGATCGGCAACTTTCAGGATCTGCTGTGATGTAAGATTAGTCGATTGAGAGAGGACGGCGGGAGAATGCATGCGCGCAGCGGCCAGGAACATCTCGGGCGCAGGCGTGATCGTTGCCGTAATGGAATGACCCAGGGTTTCCTGGACTTCCGTCCAGGGCATCTGTGCCTCGCTGCGGATGCGGTTGTTAAGCACCACGCTTATCTTTACCGGTTCTATGCCCAGCTTGGCGATCTCTTCGATCATTAATTTGGTGTAGGCGATCGAACTCTGGGTGCCTTCCATGACAATGACCGGGTCGGTGCAGTGAGGCAGGATTTTTTCGACAAACGGGGGTAACCCAGTCCCGAGATCCAGGACGATATAGTTCCCCAGGGTCGCGAGAGCCAGAACGATCAACTCATAATGGTTGACCTTATCAGTTAAATGAACGTCATGCGGATTTTCGGAAGCCAGCAATAACCTTAACCCGGAACCATGCGCCACAAGCATTGAATCGACCTTCTGGCGTGAAATTTCCGCGGTGGTACCGAGCAGCAACTCGTTCAATTCACTATGGTTGGGTGTCCCCAGGTCCCAGCCAAGGGAGCCTTTTCCGGGGATCATTTCTGCCAGGATGACGTCTGAATGGGTACGCGTATAGAATGCACCGGCCAGGTTGGAAGCCAGCGTGGAAACACCCAGTCCGCCGCGTACCGCCAGCACTCCGACGACCCGTCCGTGGTGTTCGTGCAAAGCCGTATCCACTTCATCGGCTCGCTTCGGGTTAACGCGCGCCATCAGCGCCCTGACATGCGCCTGCAGCTCGGCCGGATGGGTGGGTTTGGTCAGGTAATCGTCCGCGCCGGCCTCGAAGCCGATCACTTTGTCATCCAGCTGGGTTTTGGCGGTGAAAATCAAAATGGGGGTGTCTTTGGTAATGGGGTTTTTACGCAACCGTCGCGTGACTTCGTAGCCATCCAGGTCGGGCATCATCACGTCCAGCAAAATAACATCCGGTTTTTCTTCGAATGCCTTTGCCAGTCCTTGTTCCCCGTTGGTGGCCGCGCTGATTTGGTAGCCCTGGCGTTGGAGCATCAGGCCCACCAGGCGTAATGTATCTACATCGTCGTCAATGATCAATATTTTTTCAGTCATCGCGTCCCGCGCTCGACTAAAGTCTAGCATAAAGACATGGTTCAGGCAAGTTTATCGGGCATTATTTGTGGGTATAACGATACTCTAATATGCTTATGCTATAATTTCCTTTGCACTCGGGAGAAAGCTCCCAGCCATGGGGATGACAGGCTTCGACGGGAGAGGCTGGTCCCGGAATGCGAGCCGAGCGGCGCCGAACTCGTAAAATCCGCGCAAAACTTCAAGTGCCAACCGCACTTCATATGCTGCTATGCCCCTCGCCGCTTAAGGCGATCGAATAACAGCCGGCTTCCTAGACGAGGCCGCGTCCACCGGCACCGTCCTCCACCGGGTGACGGACTGGGCGAGACAAAGGTGGAGTGCCGCATATGACTCTGCTAAATGTGCGAAAGACCAGCAGATGGCCGCAGGGTTACCTGCCCGCCGAGATCCCTGCGGTGACTAACTTCGGCAGGCTACGCTCGTAGATTTCCGTGGGTCGATTCTTTCGGACGCGGGTTCGATTCCCGCCATCTCCAC
>CAZPCR010000383.1:0-3478 GCA_964585035.1 uncultured Anaerolineaceae bacterium | reverse complement strand
CGAAGCACATCGTCCCCGTTCTTGCTTTAAGGGGATCCCGTAGGGTGGCCGGGGTGGGGTCCTTGTGACGCGAAGCGGTAGCACCAATAGTAGTTACACTCATTATATAGAACTAATATTCTATGGTCAAGCAAAGAAGAGTCCATAGCGTCCATGAATTATCGAGTTAAGTTAATGGTTTAATTAGGGAAGAATTGGGTTAGCACGATACGCAGGATATTTTTAGAATATGGCCGAAAGGAGAGCTGATGAACAAACAGGATATTCTGACCCTTTACAAATATAACGCCTGGTCGAATGCAAAAATATTGGATGCGGCCTCAGGCCTTACACTGGAACAATTGCTTACGCCGGCCCCCTTCCCGCATGGAAGCCTGCGAGGCACACTCGTGCATGCCCTGTTCGCCGAGTGGGTCTGGCGTGAGCGCTGGGAGGGCACCTCACCCACTTTCAGGCTGCAGCCGCAGCAGTTCCCAACCTTCGAATCCCTGCGTGCCCGTTGGGCATATGAAGAAGCCAAGCTCATGAAATTCGCAGCGGACGTTACCGATGAGAGGCTCTCTACCAAATTCAAATACACATCCACCGAGGGTGTTCCGCATGAGCGTGTGCTTTGGGAAGCCATGGCACATCTTGTAAACCACGGCACCCAGCACAAGACCGAAGCAGCGGCCATTCTCACCGGCTTCGGTCGCTCACCGGGCGACATCGACATGATCTTGTATTTCAACCAAGGGGAATGAGCTCCTCCTCAGCCCTGGCCGCCTCTATTATTCGACTCTACTGCATAAGTACGTATTGCTCATCGACCTGATCGTTCCAAACTACTCTCCCTTGATCGCCTTATCGATCTCGGATAGCAGCAGCGTGGACAGTTCCTTCTCATCCGTGAACGATTTGATGACGACGTTCCCGATTTTTGAATTGTTTGTGGATAATTTCGATTTTACCTTCATTATTTTTTTACGAAGGACCTTATTGCGTTTATCATCGGAGATTTTGCTTTTCCCCAAAACGATCAGTGTTGTATGTTTGTTAACCGTAATTTTTTGTTTTCTATGGAAAAAGATATAGTCTCCCACCAACACACCAAAGGCATCCCCCAGGAGGGCCTTGGGTCTATCGTTCGTTTCTTCAATTTCGATAAGGACCAATGCCTTGCCGGAATCCTTCCCTACGATGGCAATATCCATCTGGCTTAATTCATCTCTTCGCAGGTACTTCTCCTCGATCGTGGAAACGATTCTGCCCACATGATCGCCGGCAGCACCATGATCATAATACACATCATACTCTTCGAATTTCAGACCTTTCCCGATTTCAGCAGTTAACTCACCGAGCTTGCCCATAATCCTCCATCCTTTCCTTTTTGAGAGTCCACGTATCGTTAAGGTCTCTTATACACCCTTTCAATCCCGTTCGATGTTAACAATCGCAGGCATAATTTCCTTCTGAGGTTCACCGGCGCGGGCCCCCACCGTCCTACGGACACCTTCGCGCAGCATAGCGAAGCGTATCCTGTGGATAGCATCCCCTTCGGGGATAACATCCCCGTTCTTGTTCTAAGGGGATCCCGAAGGTTGGCAGGGTGGCGCGACTCTGACCTGATCTTGTATTTCAACAATTACCTATTGTTATTCAATGAAATAAACTCTATACTGAACGTGTACTTCACATTTTTATAGGCATAAAGGCCCTGGCTCAGTTCGAGCAGGGGCAGCACCTGGAGGTATCTATCATATGGATCTCTACCCCAATATCGAGACCATCGGCGTGGTAGTAAGCGGCACCGGTTTGCCGAAGACCGCAGAACTGTTCGTGCAGCAGAGCGGTGAGGCGGCCTGGCATCCTGCTCATCCGCTCATGCTCATTTCCGACGGTCGCCTGGTAGGCAGTTTGTTCGGGCTGTCCCCGAACACAACCTACAATATCAAAGTCACCGCCGGGGCCACCGAGTTCACCGGCACGACCACCACGCAGCCCGACGAACTTCCGTTCACACCCGCGTCCATTCTATATGTAAGCGCCAGGGCCTCGACGGGCGGCGACGGCTCTGCCGCTGCTCCCTTCAACACCATCCAGGAGGGCGTGAACCATGCCACCCCGGGAACCCAGGTGCTGGTAGCCGACGGCGTGTATCACGAGTCGGTCATATTTCCTTTTTCGGGAAGCCCGGGCCAGTGGATACAGGTCAAGGCCCAGGGAAGCGACGCGATCCTCGACGGTTCATTGAACGAGTCCGGAAAGATGTGGACGCTGGTCGACAAGCGCAAGCGTATTTATTTCACAAAGATCGCACAACCCATTTCGTATCTGGCGCGCGATCAGGTACGCTTCTACGCGTACGACAACTATATGGGCATTACCCAGGGCCTCGGACACAGCCAGCTTCCGAATGTCAAGATTTCGATCATCGAGGGCTGGTTTTACAATGCATCTACATCCCAGCTGTTCGTGCGCAGCCGGGATGACCCTGCCCGTCATTTCTGGCAGATACCGGTGCTCAACCTGGCCTTCAATGCGGACGGCCGTGATTGGCTGTGGATCGAGGGCTTCGAAATGCGCTTCTATGGCACGAATACCGGCGGCTGCGGCGTGCGCACCACGAATGCCTCGCATCTGGTGGTCCGCAATAACAAGATCCACAACATGCAGTTGGGAATATTCTTCGACTGGACCGGCGGTGCGGACCGGGGTAACGATACCCGCATCGAAAATAACGAGATCTACGATTACACATACAGCAAGTGGCCCTGGGCTGCCATCAAGGGCAGTTCGATGGAAGGCACCGCCGTCGTCGTGAGAGGCCACATCGGCGCCATCGTGCGCGGCAATTCATTGCACGACATTTTCAACGGCGTCTACACCGGCTCGTCCGGCGACCTGCACAATCCAGAGCTGGTCTTCGATGCCGATATCTACAACAACCATATCAACCACATCGGCGACGATGGGCTCGAGCCGGAAGGCACCAGCATCAACCAGCGTTTCCGTAACAACACCGTGGATACGATCTTCTCGGGGATGTCTCTGGCTCCCATTACGGTGGGCCCCACCTGGGTACTGCGCAACACCTTTACGAACTTCTCCGCCAAGGCCTACAAGTGGGATGGGAACCCGAACGGCATCGTGCTGGTCTATCACAACACCAGCTGGACGGACGCGAAGGATATCAGGACCATGGATGTGATCAGCCCGATCCATAACGCGGTCTTCCGCAACAACATCTTCCAGGGCAAAGGCCTGGGGGTTCTCGAGCAGGCCGTAGGTTCCGGTGGCAACGACTGGAACTATGACATCTGGTATATCGTGCGCTCCGGGGCTCACTTCCAGTGGGAGAACGTGTTCTATAACAACCTGGCCGCGTTGTCCGCAGCGACCGGACTTGAGACCAACGGGATCGAAAAAAACCCCTTGTTGGCGAGCCCCACCATAGGCAATTTCATGCTGAGTCCATCGAGCCCGGCCATAGACCGAG
>CAZPCR010000382.1:0-3493 GCA_964585035.1 uncultured Anaerolineaceae bacterium | reverse complement strand
ATCATCCCGCCGCTGGGCAACGAGTTCAACAATATGATGAAGACCACTTCGCTGATGGAAGTGATATCGGCCGGCGAGCTGTTCTTCGGTTTCAACCAGGTGAACGCGCGCATCTTCAAGCCCTTCGAGCTGTTCATCGCCGCCTCGTTGTATTACCTGTTCTTGACCACCGTATGGACGGTGATCCAGGCACGGATCGAATCGGGGCTCGGCGAGCGCAAGGGAATCGAGCGCGGGCCGGGGATGATGCAGAGGTTATTTTCCGGGCGCGGCGGCGAAGGAGGAGGACACTAATGAATATCAACGTTCCCTCCAAAGCGAAGCTGGACGACAGCAACATCATCGTCAAAGCCGAGCAGGTCAATAAACACTTCGGCTCGCTGCATGTGCTGAAGGGCATCGACCTGGAAGTACGAAAGAATGAAGTGGTTGTGATCGTGGGTCCTTCCGGATCGGGGAAGAGTACTTTCCTGCGCTGCATCAACCACCTGGAGAAGATCACCAGCGGGCACATTTACGTCAACGGGCATATGATCGGATATCACGACCGGAACGGCCAGCTAGTGGAAGACAGCGAGAGAAACATTGCCCGACAGCGAGCCGAGATCGGAATGGTATTCCAGCGATTCAACCTGTTCCCGCACCTAACTGCAGTAGAGAACATCATGGAAGCGCCGGTACGGGTACGCAAAACCCGGACCGACTTGGCGCGTGCGGACGCCGAACGGTTACTGGCGCGCGTCGGATTAGCCGACAAACGCGATCAGTATCCGAACCAGCTTTCGGGCGGCCAGCAGCAGCGGGTGGCTATTGCGCGCGCGCTGGCGATGAAGCCCACCCTAATGCTGTTCGACGAGCCTACGTCGGCCCTGGACCCGGAAATGATCGGCGAGGTGCTGGATGTGATGAAGGAACTGGCGGGCGAGATGACGATGATCGTGGTTTCGCATGAAATGGGCTTTGCAAAGGCGGCCGCCAACCGGATCGTATTCGTGGACGAGGGGCGGATCATCGAACAGGCGGCACCCGATGAGTTTTACAGCAATCCGAAGCAGGAAAGAACGCGAACCTTCTTAAGCCAGATATTGCATTAGGCGGGTTGAAAACCAGAATAAATGAATGACGGTCACCACCACGGTGACCGTCATTCATTTATGAAGTTATTTATTTTTCGAGGAGTATAGTTTAATGTTCAATGTCGGACGGAACTGTTAATAAATATTTGAAATTGCCGGGTTTCCCATTGTTACTCATAGACTTTCCCAAATTGTAAAACATCAGTTAACAACCCCCAAGAACATTTCTCAGACGATAAATAACCACTATTCCTTGTTTTATTATTTTTATAGTGGGCATAAAAACCGGCAACACCGGCAGCTAAATAGTCCTCGATTTGTAAATTATTCCAATCCTGTAACAAACTTAGATTTTCACTTTTCTTATCGATTGACCTCAATTCCGTTATCTGGTTTAGCAAAACCTTATCAAGATATATGAATTCTTCATTTACTTTACTGGAAATAGCAATTAATCCATATTTGTTCATGATAGCATCTTCAAGTGGAATATATGAAAATGCGTCATAAATAATTTGAGCAAGTAGATTTGCTGTTACGGGTTGATCTTTGTAATTTGATATGATATTTTGTATGGACCGCAGATAATATTCTAAGGAATATTGATAATCGATTGCCCTGCTTTTGCTCAAATCCTGGATGAATTCAACGAGATCTTTAATGCTTATGATATCTTGAACTTTGATGGTCAAAATCAATTTATATGGTTCGAAACCATCTGGCCATGTAGTTGCACGGTCGTAAGAAATGTCGTTCAAAGTTATTTTCTCTAGAATAGCATCATTAAATCTAGAAGCATCTAGGTTAGAACCGCGAAAGTTCGAATTTGTTAAATCAGCCCCACGAAAATCTGTCCAAATAGAGTATGTATTTACCAAGTTTGCATTCTTTAAATCGGCTTTCCGGAAATCTGCTCCTTGAAGAATTGCACTTTCAAAGTTTGCCCCTTCTAATTTCGCATTTCTAAAGGTTGCATTTGTCAGACTGGATTTTATAAAACGTGCTCCATTTAGGTTGGTATTTTCAAAAATGGCATTTGTTAAATCTGTTCCTGAATAATCCAGCCCGTGCAAATCCATTTTGGAAAAATTTTTGTCGGTAGGAAAATCCTTCATATTATCCAGTATAAAACAATCGTAAAACATTATCAATTTGTGATTTGTCTTTTTGTTGCAATGCTTCCACGGTGCTCAAAATGGAGGGGCGAATTAAATTGGTCGATCATTTCGTCACCCCGTCCTATTTTTTTAGATGATTTATGAGATTCGGAGGTGGTTTACGTTCAAGAAGGGGGGCAGCCATTTACGGTGGCCTGGTAGACAGTCCGCAGGAGGGACGAGTTATCGGCGGTATCCTGCCCGAGCTCCCAGATCATGATGCCGCCGAAACCATTGTTGAGCGCGTAACAGGTTTTCTTTTGTATCGTATCGATGCCGTTAAAATATATCCCCTGCACCTGGTCCTGATCGGGGGTGGGATGGTATTGCTGCATTAATTCGGCATAGGTAAATTCATTGTTGTTGGTGGTAAACCCAACCCCATAAAACGGCATGCCGAGAAATAATTTCCCCTTGGCGAATCCGCCGGCCACATAATAGTTCATATCCAGGATAGCCTGATCGTAGGTGGAATGCATTCCGGGGTGATCGTAGGACATGACCTGGATGCGATCCGCATATTGGTACACCGAACGGGTTAAATCGGCATTATACGACACGGCCATGCTGATCAACATCCCATGCGATTGGAAAGCCGCTTTGAGCTCCTGGAGCAAGGCTGCATATCCCTGGTACTGCGCGTCATTTTCCGGAAACTCCCAATCGAAGTCCACGCCGTCCAGACCGTGCGCCAAACTAAAAGCGAGGAGATTGTCTTCGAACTTTTTGCGCGCCTGGGCATCCATGACCATAGGAGCGAAGCCCTGCGAGCGTTCCCAGCCCCCGACCGAAATAAGAATGCGCGTCCCGTACCGATCCTTCATAGTACGTAAGGCTTGCAAGGTGGATTCCTTCAACAGGCTTGTATCGAGGCCGCCACCAGCGCCGGGTTGTGCAGAAAAATAAATAATGTCGGTCAGGCAGTTGCCCCACTCCGGGTTAAGGTCGCGATAATCGGGAAGATAGCCGATCACCAGAAAGCCGTTCCTGGGTTTGCCGGAGGATGTGCAAAACCCGGAAGGGGCAGGGGTCGGCGCGGGTGTCTGTGTTGGGACAGCTGATGGAGCGGGTGCAGGTGTTGAAGAATTCATATCAGTAGGCGGGGCGGAGGGTGTGGCAGCCTGTCCTTCACAAGCCATTAACATAACGGGCAGTAACACCAGCAGCAATATTCGAAACAGTTTTATGGTTTTCAACCGGACCTCTTTTGCAAATGCACTCATAGCGGGATATGCGAGAGGAAAACATAATGACCTTATG
>CAZPCR010000381.1:0-3497 GCA_964585035.1 uncultured Anaerolineaceae bacterium | reverse complement strand
CCATATCCAAAATTTCGGGGGATCTTGCAAACGGTAAAAATAGATTCAATTATTGACATCTACTCACACCTACTTGGCGGGGAAAACACTCGCCATCTTCGCGCCGCGCCGAGAAAAGCACCCGGCATCTTCGCGCCGAGAAAAGCACCCGGCATCTTCGAGGACTAGAGGATTCCGAATTTTTGGATGTGGGCAGAAGAACACTGCCCACATCCAAAAATTCGGGGGATCTTGCAAAGGAAATACATGGTTACAATTATTGTATAGAACAAATGTTCTGTTGTCAAGAAAAAAAGTGTCCGTGGAGTATCAGGACTTACAGATTTTTGTCCACTGTGTCCATAGTGTCCACAGTTTATTGAGTTTTGGGTTTCAGGGGGATTGGATAAGGAAAAGGGGAAATTGTATAACAGTAGATAGGAAATTGGGTAATATGCCGCGTTTTTTATCTCAAGTTGTATTCAGGCGCTTCACTCACGAGCAAAATCGATGGCCTGATCCATGTTCATTTTGCGGCCTTCAACCCAGACGGAGGCAAAAACGCTTTCGCCCATACCCGACTTCAATCCGGCGATTTCGCGTTCATACTCGACGCGTTCCGCGGTAGTCATCGGAATTTCGATCTTTTCGCGCAACGCTTCTGCCGCGCCAAACAAGCGCGCTGCGCGTTGATTATGTTCTTCCATCCTGGCAATAGATGCCAGAGATTCCAGTTGATGCGCAATCGCGGCGCGATGACCGATCCGCTTCCATTCCAGAATGGTTTCCCTGTACATTGTCTTTGCACGCTGGTAATGTCCCTCATACCGCTCGATATGAGCCAGTTCGCTTCTCACCATGTTGACACGATGCACATCACCCGTTTCACTAAATATCGGTTCTAACGCCGCAAACCTGCGGCGCGCCTCGGGATAATCTCCCATAAATTTCGCCATCAGCCCCAGGCCGAGGACCACCGCGGCGGTCCCCCCGCGATTTCCGCTTTCCTGAAGGTCGGTCAAGCCTTCCTCAATAAGTTTATATCCACGGTCGGCATCATCGCCGGAAACGACAAGGTTGGCTCCCGACATCGTGAGCGCCACGCCCGAACTAAATTTGTCACTGGTCTGGCGGGCAGCTGCGATGGCATTTTCCAACAAGGGTTTCGTGCCGGGATCGGTCCGATCGGCGGCTATAAATTTCACGGATACTTCGTACCCGAGGGCCGTTGACAATAAGGTCGTGTCACCCAGTTCACGCGCCATAGCCGCGGCCTGTTCGGAGGCTGAGGCGGCCAGGACATTATCTCCCTGGCTGAACGCCACTTCGGCCAGGGCTTCATAAGAGTAAGCCCGGAGTGCCAATAGCCGGCGAGCGGCTCCGCCTTCCGGCTCCGGCAGGCTTTCTGAGCGCTTCAAGGCTTCGGCTGCCCAACGACAGCCTTCGGCTTCCTGGCCTCTCCGAATCCAATAATTGGACAATAAACAAACCATGCGGAGCACCGCTTCAACGTTCTGCCCCAGGCCCCAATCCAGCGCAGCACGCAGGTTATCGTATTCGGCCTCCAGGCGGACGAGCGCTTCCATGCCCTGAAATTGCGTTAATTGGACGCCCGCCTCTTCGACAAACTGCATAAAATATTGGAGATGGGCATTACAAGCTTCTTCCGATCCTCCCATCTCGAGCAGTTTTTCACGCGCATACTGCCTGACCGTTTCAAGGAAACGATAACGAGGCTCATCGGCCTCCTCATCCACCGTCACGATCGATTTGTTGACCAGCCGGGTCAGATTGTTCAATACGTCATGCCGCGCACAGACCATCTCAGCGGCTTCGAACGTCCAGCCTCCAGCAAATACCGAGAGGCGACGCACCAGCGCGCGCTCCTCGTCGGAAAGCAAATCGTAGCTCCAATCGATCAGCGCGCGCAAAGTCTGCTGGCGCGGCAATGCGGTGCGGCTTCCGCCGGTAAGCAGGCGGAAGCGATCATCGAGACGGGCTGCGACCTGCTCCACGGAAAAAACACTCACGCACGCCGCAGCCAACTCGAGGGCCAGGGGAATTCCATCGAGGCGGCGGCAGATTTGAGCCACGGAAGAGGCATTTTTATCCGACACCTCGAATTTTCGATTCGCGGCGAGGGCGCGTTCGATAAAGAGCTGGGCAGATTCGGATCGGTTCAGGGACACGCGCCCGACCTCGGCCGGATCGGGCAAAGAGAGCGATGGCACGCGATAAACCGTTTCACCCGCGATGCCCAGCGCTTCGCGGCTGCCGGCCAAGACCTTGAGATTCGCACAAACACGGAGAAGCCGGCCGACCAGTTGTGCGCAGCCATCCAGCAAATGTTCACAATTATCAAGGATCAACAATAATTCCTTGTCGCGTAAAAAATCGACCAGCAGTTCATTCAACGACATGCCAAGCTGTGCGCGGAGACCTAACACCGAAGCGACCGTTGAAGGGACCAGCGCAGGATCACCCAACGGAGCCAGCTCAACCAGCCAAACGCCGTCCGCAAAATTAGGAAGCAGATCAGCACCGATCTGCAGGCAGAGGCGCGTTTTGCCAGTGCCGCCCGAACCGATCAAAGTCAGGAGGCGGGCCGAAGCGAGTCGTTCTTCTGCCTCAGCCAATTCACGCCGGCGACCAATGAAGCTGGTTAATTGGACCGGCAGGTTATTCGGATGGGAATCGATAGACTTAAGGGGAGGAAATTCCGCCGGAAGATTGGGATGAGTTAATTGGAAAACGTGCTCCGGGCGGACCAGATCCTTGAGAAGATGGCCGCCGAGATCGCGAATGGAGACGGCTTCAGGTAATCTATCGCGCACCAAGTCGGCGGTGGTACTCGAAAGCAGGGTCTGCCCCCCGTGCCCGATGGAAAGGAGGCGTGCAGCGCGATTCAGTGCGGGGCCGTAATAATCGCCTGCGCGAACCTCCGCTTCTCCGGTGTGTAATCCCATCCGGACCTTTATTTTGTGAGGCTCGATCTCCTCCCATTTTTCAGCGACCAGGGCTTGTTGAACGTGCAGTGCCGCCGAAAGGCCGTCGAGAGCCGTTTCGAATGCGGCGTGAACTCCATCTCCTGTGGTTTTGATGATATGGCCGTGATTATGCTTGATGGCCTCACGCAAGATTTCGTCGTGCCGCGCCAGTGCAGTCTCCATCGCTTTGGGGTATTTCTCCCAAAGCTGGGTAGAGCCTTCGATATCGGTGAAAAGGAATGTGACGGTTCCGGATGGGAGATCTGCTGCCATTCTATTCTGCACTTATAAAACGAAAAACAGTTAAAGCACGGACAGGGTACCGTATAAGATAATATTCGTCAATTGTCCGACGGGGTGCGGGCATGGATCGTTCGCGCGATATGGAACTTTCACCCGAGGGGAATCAATGGTTCGACAAGATGAAAAGTATCACGACCTCGACCTTATCTACGCAAACGATCGAAGATGGATCAGGCCACAGGAGGTAAGAATGTCGGAACCACCCTAGTCTGCAGATTTGACCCGCAT
>CAZPCR010000380.1:0-3509 GCA_964585035.1 uncultured Anaerolineaceae bacterium | reverse complement strand
ATCGATGCGGAGATCGCCCGTATTAAACTGGAAGCGATGGGCGTGAAGATCGATAAATTGACCGACGTGCAGCTTAAGTATTTAAATTCGTGGCAGGAAGGGACGTAGGCCGTAGATCGGATTTCAATTAAAAGTAATCAAAGAGCCTCGCGAAGTAATTCGTGAGGCTCTTTGATTTACAAAAGATGGATGTGGCGGCTATTGTTTAGTGTTCTTGTTCCAACACCCTGAAATTATCACATCAGGGACGATTACAAGACTTTTGAGTCATGCACAAGGGCCTTTCAGGGACGTATTCATGATGGTGTATGAAATTCCTGCGAGCGCGTCATACGGTTTGATCACGGGCAAACCGGTGTAGTTGCGCCCACGTGTTCACTCCAATTCGATTCTCCCGTCTCATTGAAAGCACGGACGGCATAAAGATGGGTTACCGGGAAATTAACATCACAAAACTGAGCTGCGTTATTGCCCATTGAACCGGTCCCGGGATGGGCCGGTAATGTAACGTATAGTACGTCATCGCGATAAACGTGGAAGCCACTTTCGTTTGTGGCGTTATCATTCCATGTATAAGTTACGGTGTCTTTGGTGACGCTCGTTATTGTAAAGCCGGTCGGACCACAGGGAACGGATTCCGAATCAGCGAGGTTGGTACTAGGTGATTCCCCTGCGCTGTTAAAGGCGGTCACATAGTATGCGGCATTAAGATTACAAGCCACACCGGTCAGGTTGTAAAAAGTCCCACCTGACCCAAGATTGGGTCCCCGCGTTGCCACTGGTGCAGACACACCTTGTTGATAGATTCGAAAGCCTGTTTCGTTATGGATGGTATCTACGCTCCAATTGAGGGCAACAGAATTTCCCTGGCCGTGTGCCGTGAGATTCCCTGGCTGACATGGAACCGTGACAGCGTCAACAGAGTTGCTCGACCCGGATTCACCGACATCACTGAAGGCCCGAATGGAAAACTTACCCTTGAACCCGCAGGATAGGCCGGTCAAGTTGTACGACATACCACCGGTTGCAGGGTGCGCATCGATGGTTGTGATCGGTGCAGTTACACCATCCTGATAGATACGGAATCCGGTTTCGTTCACTGAATTATCATCCCAGGAAAATGAAATTCCCGTAGCCGACCCGCCGGCCTTGAAATTTTTAGGCTTGGATGGCGCCGAAGGGAGAGGGGTGTTGGCCGGCCTGGCTGTACTCACTGGGAGTGATGTGCCTGCTGGCTGTGCCGTGTTTGTCCCCATGGATGTGGCTATGGGAGTGGTGGTTCCGTTCAAGGCCTGGAGAGCCAGGGCTTGAGCGGTGATCGTCGCGGCAAGGTCAGGCTGATTGTTGGCCTGCCCGCTTGCTAAATTGCATGCCAGGATTGTCAGGATTAATATAAAAGATGCAAGGATTGAATAAAATTTGTTTTTCATGATTCTCCTCTAAGATTATGACGTCCATCTACCTCTAATTGGAGACATTATGACATAAAGGAAATCAATTATCAAGGGAACCATATTTCCCATTGTATTTGCTCACACAATCCGTGGCAGAAAATACCGGAAGTAAGAAGCTTTATCGGTAGCCTGTCTTTAAATCAGGCTACCGAAGACTTTGAAAGTCTGATACAATCCTATTTGCACGCCGAACCCTTCGATGTTACAGGAAAGCCTCGGCCTCCCCGGTCGGGGTTTTTGTTTGTATAATGTCATTTTTGGGGCGGATAAGTAAATCCGCCAAATATTAAGGATTAATATGTTGATTGAAAGAACCGATCTTAGAAACATCGCGATCATTGCTCACGTTGACCACGGCAAGACTACACTGGTAGATTTTCTTTTGCGGCAGGCCCACACTTTCCGCGAGAACCAGCAGGTGGCCGAGCGTGTGATGGATTCAAACGACCTCGAACGCGAGCGAGGGATCACCATCCTCGCCAAGAACACCGCCATAACAATTATCGATCCGCTCACCAAATTACCAGTCAAGATCAACATTGTGGACACACCCGGTCATTCCGATTTCGGTGGTGAAGTGGAGCGAGTCATGAACATGGTGGATGGTGTACTTCTGCTGGTGGATGCCGCCGAAGGCCCCATGCCCCAAACCCGCTTCGTGCTTAAGAAGGCTTTGGAGATGGGTCATAAAGCCGTAGTGGTTATCAACAAAGTAGACCGTAAAGACGCTGAACCATCCCGCGTGCTCAATGAAACTTTTGATCTATTTATTGAACTCGGAGCAACCGAGAGGCAGGCGGACTTTCCGATCATCTATGCGCAGGCGACAGCTGGACGTGCTGGACTTACTCCGGAGCTCGGTCCCGACTTGCAGCCTCTTTTCGATGTCATCCTGCGCCAAATCCCTGCCCCACTCGTGGATCCCGATGCGCCTTTACAAGTGCTTGTTACCACTCTCGGTTACGACGATTATCGCGGCGTAACCGCCGTAGGCCGCGTATTTGCAGGCAGGATAAAGGCCGGCCAAAAAGTAGCACGCCTTACAGTAGAAGGCAAAAATCTGCCGGAATGGGCACGTTATCTTTATACGTTTCAAGGCTTGAACAAAGTGGAAGTGGAGGAAGCCAGCGCGGGTGATATTATTTCACTGGCCGGTCTAGAAGGCATTGCCATCGGCGAGACTCTGGCCGACCCTACGAACCCAATCGCTTTGCCAACCATACGAGTGGAAGAGCCCACCGTCCGCATGACATTCGGCGTTAACACCTCCCTTTTTGCAGGCAGGGAGGGAAAATGGAGCACTTCGCGAAAATTGCGTGAACGCCTTTTCGATGAACTGCGTACCAATGTAGCCCTGCGCGTTGAAGAAACCGAATCTGCCGAGACCTTCCTCGTTTCGGGTCGCGGTGAGCTGCATCTGGGAATTTTGATCGAAACGATGCGCCGCGAGGGTTATGAATTTCAGGTGTCCCGGCCGGAGGTCATTTTCCATAAAGCCGAGGATGGGTCTTTACTGGAACCTTATGAAGAAGTCCATATCGAAACCAGCACCGAGACGGTGGGTGCAGTTGTTGAAATGCTCGGCGCTCGCCGCGGACAGATGCTCGAGATGCAGGATACCGGCCAGGGCACAACACGATTAGCCTACATTGCACCAACCCGTGGCTTGCTCGGGTTCCGTTATCAATTTCTGACTTCCACCCGCGGCGCGGGCGTAATGCATACAGTCTTTCACGGTTATGATGAAATGGCTGGCCCGATGTCCACACGGGCAAGCGGTTCCATCGTCGCGATGGAAGCGGGCGATACTACGGCCTATGCTCTCAAGTCCGCTGAAGAACGCGGCACTTTGTTTTACGGTCCCGGTGTGGCCGTTTATGAGGGGATGGTCGTTGGCGAAAACGCCCGTCCCGGCGATATTCCAATCAACGTTTGCCGCAAGAAGCATTTAACAAACGTGCGTTCCTCACATGGAGATATGGAGATCCGGTTGACTCCCCATCGCCAAATGAGCCTGGACGAAGCAGTTGAATACCTGGCCGACGACGAACTGCT
>CAZPCR010000379.1:0-3511 GCA_964585035.1 uncultured Anaerolineaceae bacterium | reverse complement strand
CAAGCTTCGTCACTTTCTGGCTTCGTTGTATGATAGGCACGAGGGAAGCCGCGATGTTCACGAGAAATGCCTGGTCTTCCGCGCTCCACAAGCGATTGGAGTAAGGTGATAACAGGATCACGCCGCCCAGCGGGTCTTTATCGGGTGTAACGATCGGTACGCTGAGCAGATGACCGGGATTGGCCAGTCCGAGTATTTCCCCAAGGCCCTTGATGTCGGACGAAGTGCTCGAAGCCGGCAAGCGGAGCGGCCGACCGCGTTGCAAGGAATTGGTCAACATCGGGATCGAGCCCTTATTCAGGCTGCCACCTTCCAAATTCTCTTCCCGAATCAGGTCGTATCCGCTTGCAAACATCATCTGTTTTTTATTGTCGGTAAGATAGACCAGGAAGCACAAGTCCGCCAGCATGGTCTGTGCGATTGCGCGTGTGATAGCATGACTTACCTTAGGCGCACTCGATTCGGCGGCCAGGGCAAGTAAGGCGTGAAAAGTCTTTGGATCACTTGTGTAGCGCTTCGGTCCAACGGTGTGTCCCTCTTGCTCTGTTGAAGTAGTATTTTCTGTGGTGGTCGAACCGAGGAAACGCTGTGGCAAAGTGAGCAGGATGGGAAAAGCCGTTATATATGCGAGACGGACGATCCCTGAATAATTTCCATTTTCCTGGAAAAACAGGTGCCCGGCATGACCGAGGAAAGCGATCCCCAACATGGCCAGCCCGTTGCCAAATCCGTTTGGGCGACGGAGCAATAGGACCAGGATGCCAATGAAGATTAGGATTAAGGATGCAACTTGCCAGAACAGTTCATCCAAGGTGCCATTGTAAGTAGTGATGGAAGATTGCGGACCCCACGTCAACAAACCAAGTCCTGTAGCAGCGGCAGTAAATAAACTAAGTAGGATGGCAGCTGCATCCGCCGGGCGACTGGGCTCCGGAAATGCCCACAACCAAATAATCCAGATAATGCCAAACAACGTGAAAGCCCGTTCAAGGGGAGGCAGGATTGAGGTAGGGGAAATAAAGCCCTGCCAGCTTAATCCGCTGGAAGCAAAAAGCAGAAGCTGTGCCCCAAGTAAAAGTGCGAGGCCAAGTATCGTTCGGCGGGCCTGGGGAAATTCACTCGAACGCCAGTGGATGAAGGCGGACTGCAGCGCACTGGCGATTGAAAACACCAGCACGAGATAATAAATAAGGCTCCCGGCCGGAGAGGTCAGTAAAGAAAAAATCTGGCTGAAAAGTGCACCCATCCAGAGGCGATTATACTGCGAGTTATTAAAAATATGCCCCGGTGCACTTCCAGGGGGTGATATACAGGTTTAGTAAAAATTGTTGTTATTGTTCTTTTTAATAGGACAATTGACTCTTGTTTCCTTCCCTGCTAGACTTGTTTTAATGTCAAAGTCGAACTTATCGATCAATCAACATGGCGATCATAACAATGGTCATTTATGGCGCTGGTTGGTGCCAGGGTTGGGTATCAAACGCTGGACGTTCGTAATCCTGGCAGGTATCACAATGTTGGGCTTAGCCCTGGCAAGTATTTTGCTCGACATTTATCGGACGGATACGAATAATTCCACGGTTCTAACATTACTTACGTACGCATCTTTGCGGTTCCTGCCGCGGTTTGAACGTATAGTCATCTTTGTTGGGTTAGGCTTTGGATTGGTAAGCATCGGACTTTGGAAATTAAATCGTGCCTTACTGCTTCCATTTTTGCGGCCGGGGCAGGCGGTTATCGATCAACTTTCAGACTTTCGCCGGCGGGAGCGTGGGCCGCACGTAGTTGCCATAGGCGGAGGACACGGGTTATCAACCCTGTTGCGCGGACTAAAAACGCAAACTGGCAATATCACTGCCGTGGTGACTGTGGCCGATGACGGGGGTTCGTCAGGACGACTGCGCGAGAGCTTTGGCATCCTGCCGCCGGGCGACATCCGAAACTGCCTGGCTGCCCTGTCCAATGACGAAGCACTGCTCGCCCAACTTTTTCAGTACCGTTTTAGCGGCGCGCCAGATCTGGACGGACATTCATTTGGAAATCTGTTTATCACCGCGCTCACAGATATCACTGGGAGTTTCGAAGAAGCCGTAGCTGAATCAGGACGTGCCTTGTCGGTAGGTGGAAGAGTGCTCCCATCCACCCTGCACCAGGTCCGTCTGGTTGCTGACCTGGTGCTGCCGCATACGGCCAATGAGGTAAGGGTCGCGGGAGAAAGTAAAATCCCTGAAATGTCAGGAAAAGTCCGGAGGGTGTGGCTGGAGCCGAACAACCCGCCTGCCTTTCCGCCCGTCCTGCAAGCCATCCTGAATGCGGACCTAATCGTGATCGGACCAGGCAGCCTTTATACCAGTCTCCTGCCGAACCTTCTCGTCCCCGATCTATTGGCGGCGATCCGTGCCAGTCGGGCGATCAAAGTTTACGTATGCAATATTGCGACACAATCCGGAGAAACAGACCTCTATTCGTGTTATGACCATGTACAGGCGTTGGAAGAACATGTAGGTAAAGACCTGTTTGATGTGGTACTATGTAATGAGAATAATGAGGGGGAGCCAGGTTTGAATTCGCAGTGGGTACTCCTGGATGACAAGAGCAACAGGGATAAGCGTTATTATTATGCCGATCTTACGGAAGACGACCATCCGGGACGGCATGATTCGGCGAAACTTGCTCACGTTCTCATGGATCTTTTTTACGAGCGCACAGGGCCTTTAAGAGCCTAAAATCCCTACTGTAAACGGACGGAACCGGCTTGGTGTGGGGGAGACCCTTTGAATCTTACAGATAGGGTACAAGTTGAGTGACAAATATCAGTAGCCAAATCATTCTACTTGAGTTAGAATTCACAATCAATTTAATTTATTTTCGGAGGTTAACATGACAGTCAAAGTTGGTATCAACGGATTTGGCCGTATTGGCCGTCAGGTCATTAAAGCAATACGCGAAAACCATTCCAAGGAACTTGAGGTTGTCGCATTTAATGACATTGGCGATCTAAAAACCATGGCGCATTTGCTCAAATACGATTCGAATTATGGTCGCTTCCCCGGAACAGTGGAAGTCGCCGAAGATTCCCTCGTGATTGATGGCAAGAAGGTCAAGGCTTTTAAAGAGACCGATCCTTCCGCCATCCCGTGGAGCAGCCTGGGTGTTGAGATCGTGATCGAGTCAACCGGCCTATTCACGATTAAAGAAGACGGTGTCAATAAGAAGGGCAAAACCGTCAAAGGCGCGGTCAATCACATCACCAAAGGCGGCGCGAAGAAAGTCATCATTACCTCTCCGGCAGAGGGCGAAGACCTGACCGTAGTGCTCGGCGTAAACGAAGAGAAATATGATCCTAAAAAACACAATGTGGTTTCCAACGCCTCCTGCACAACCAATGGTTTGGCCCCGGCCGTAAAAGTGGCGCATGATAAATTCAAGATCGTGCGCGGCTTCATGACCACCGTACACTCCTATACAAATGACCAGAAGATCCTGGATCTTCCGCACTCAGACCTGCGCC
>CAZPCR010000378.1:0-3514 GCA_964585035.1 uncultured Anaerolineaceae bacterium | reverse complement strand
AATCCCTGATCGAAGTCCCCGCTTCCATGACACATCTTTCAACGGCCGGTTCACAACTTGCCGTCGACCCCGGCCTCGTGCGACTTTCCGTCGGTATTGAGAACAAAGATGACTTATTGGCTGATATGAAGCAAGCCCTTGATAAAACTTAAATTCAAAGAGCGGGTCGCCGATCATACGACCCGCTCTTTTTTGGCTTAAGACCTGTGAATTGCCACCAGCGTTACGTCATCATCCTGTGGCGACCCATTTTGATATTCCATCAATGAATTGAACAACCTGTCACACACTTGCTGGGCGGGAAGCCCAGCCATATCTTTTAATGCAGTTTTGATATTGTCCAATCCAAAAGCAACCCATTGGGGATCACGACAATCCGTCATCCCATCGGTAAAGAGAAGCAGCGTACTCCCCGGTTCCAATAAGATATTTCGCTCATCCAACGTGATCACATCCCACAATCCAAGCGCCATCCCTGGCGCATGAGGTACGCGTTCCACGATCCCATCGGATTTCAAGATCAATGGCGGTTCATGTCCGGCACGGGCGCAAACGAATTCACCTGTCGTCGAATCGAGGATGCCATATAAGGCCGTAACAAATTGTGCCGACTTATCCAGGTGTGTAATGTGACGGTTTACTAATTGAAGGACTTCACCGGGCGCAACGCCTTTATCGGCCTCCGCCATAATGAGAGCATGCGAGCGTGCCATAAATAAGGCTGATGGCACCCCTTTATCGGCCACGTCGCCGATCACAACCCCTATATGAGATCCATCGATAGGAAAGGCGTCGTAAAAGTCACCGCCTACCTGACGGGCCGGTAAAATTCGGGCTCCAAAATCAAACCCGGTTACAAATGGCAGAACATCCGGCAGGATGCTCAACTGGATATCGGCAGCCACTTTAAGCTCCCGCTCCAGGCGTTCTTTCTCGATCAATTGCACTTGCGCTTCCTTCAGATCGTCATAGGCTTTTTGCAAGGCGTGGTTCTTTTCAGTCAGGTCCCGAAAAGAGGCGTCATTGGTTGCATCCAGGCGTTCACTGAGGATACCCACCATGGCATACGCAATCACCGGCCAACGCTGCAGCACCTGGACAAATTTTGCCCGGCTCATCACCCATGTTCTCGTCTCGCTTTTAGCACGGACTGTCGCAGTCCGTTTACCATCTGGAAGGATAAGTCCCATTTCACCAACATATTCACCCGGCCCACACGTTTTGAGCAGCATCTCATCGGCCGTATCCGCAGCAAGCACGATTTCCAGGGCTCCGTCTACCACGACGTATAAATTTTCTCCCGGGTCACCATCCCGAAATAAGTAAGCACCGTGCTTATACGTCACGATGGGCAATTCATCGACCATCTTAACCAGGTCGGGTTTGGGAATATTTTGAAATAAGGGAATTTTTAAGAATGCAGTCTCATCCATAAGATTATTCCGCTGCTTTCAGGCTACTTATATTAAAGAAATCAGCTGCTCAGGTCCATTATTTCTTTGCCGGCCAGTTTGTCCTGGATCCTCTCCACCACCGTCTCTAAATGCTTTGGCTGGTGCACAAAATCGAGATCGTCACTGCGGATGGTCAGAACCGGACACATATCAAAAGCGTTCAGCCATTCGTCATAGAATGAATCAAGGAGAGTTAGGTACTCCGGCGTTATGCCGGTTTCCATATTTCTGGCACGTTTTCGTATCCGGTTCACTAACACATTAAGAGGTGCTTTAAGATAGATCAGCAGGTCAGGTCGGGGCAGGCTTTCTACAACCAGCTCAAACAGCTTATGATAGGAGAGATAATCGCGCTCCGCCATGTTCCCCATTTGATGGAGAGCGCGTGTGAAGATGTAAAAATCTTCGTAAATACTTCTATCGAGGATTGCGGAGCGAGGATCCCTGACTGACTCCAAATATTGTTCGGCGCGATGACCGAGAAAGAAAACCTGGAGGTGAAATGCCCAGGCATGCATATCTCCGTAAAAGTCGGTTAGATACGGATTATCCGTCACCGATTCGTAGCTGGTCTTCCAATCCAAGCGCGCCCCAATGCGTTCTGTCAATGACGTCTTGCCTGTACCGATATTTCCCGCCACCAGCACCAGATGTTTTGCCATAGCGCCTCGTTATCTTATGTAACAATACTTCACGATAGAATCCCTGATTTTTGGGGAATTAACGAGAGGCGTTCGCCGCCTTCATCCCAAAATTATCCGGCCTTTTCACCTATTCAATGATCTACCCAGTATAGCAGAAAGGTTTCATTTTTATCAACATCGACAAACGTTCGGGAAGTCCCGTATATTTAATTCCAAAGCTGGTTTAACATTTGATATGGTTAATCCCCCAATTCTTAAAATAGGAATATAGTTAAAACTAGCTTTTAACCTGTAACCCTGGGGTACAATAACGGCTTCGTCCCGTTGAAGAAAGGAGTTTTCATGCTACAGAATAAAACAAGACTGGCTATTGTGGCAGTGCTGTTATTGGCTGTATTGATAACCGTCCTCTTCAGCATCCGAGCCGTAAGAAAAACTACCCCAATCCCTACCATCAATGTGAACCGGATCCAGACGGAAGCGGTGGCAACTTTTGCATCCGGCTTGACGAGTACGGCCGCAACATTGCCAACCAGTCCCGCCACCAGTACACCTCTCCCAACCTCAACCCCTCTTGAAACAAATGCATTATCCCCCACCCCATCATGTTATCGATTGAAATATGGAGGGGATGTAACGATCCCAGATAATACATCGATGAACCCTGCAGATGTATTTACCAAGACATGGCGAGTGCAGAACAGCGGACTTTGCGCCTGGCGACCCGGATTCAAGCTCGTTCTTGTTGGTGGGGACGCGATGGGCGGCTCGCCCTTCACACTGGCTCAGGCTGTCAACCCCGGCGACAAGATAGAGGTTTCGGTCAAAATGGCGGCGCCAACAGACCAGACCGGAGCAATAACAGGTGCCTGGCGAATGACCGACGAAAACGGCACATTCTTCGGCGACACATTAACTGTTGTGATAACCATCGGTGGTTCAAGCACCGGAACGTCACCTACACTTACAGCAACGACAGCCCCATAAATACAATCGAGGAATCCGGCTTCCCTTTTTGACACGCATATAATTTTGTTAAGACCAAGAAGTTCTGCTTTGCATCAACTACATATTTCTGGCAAACCCAGCCATATGAATTTATATGTTCTCTGGCAAGAATGATCTCCAGGATCTGCCAGGGATACTTACCATCGATCAATGATTTGATGAAACACATTTCACCAATTCTTATTCAACTATTAACTCGATCTCATCTTTTATAAGCTATGGAATACTGCATAATTTCTTAAACAATTTATTATTTTTTTACCTCATAATTGATCAAACCAAGTCAAGGATATCTGCAATAAGCAGTGACGTGTCATTTTTCAAGAGAATTATGCCTTACTACATAGTTATCTTTGTTTCTAAGGAATTTCTAAAACAATTTGTAGGTGTTTCGTGGGTCTTAACCCT
>CAZPCR010000377.1:0-3518 GCA_964585035.1 uncultured Anaerolineaceae bacterium | reverse complement strand
CGAACGTCAGGATATAAACCTCAACCTGGGTCCCGAAAAATTGAGTTACAAAGTAACTCAATTGTGACGGCCATTTTCTCACTGCCGGGCTTTCACCCTCGGCCCCAGCGGAAAGTCGTTCTGTAAGCGGATTCCCATACAGAATCCCGATTACTACAAAATGAACAACACCCGCCGCTAAACCCCATAATAAGACTTTGGTCATCATTGGTTACTTCTAAAGTAAATTTGTCTTTATTTTCGCTCAAACAGGGTGGACCTTTGTGGAACCTTTTTTAAAGTTTAGCATTTTTTCTTTATTCTTCACATATTTTCCGAAACATTTTCAATATGGCCTTTCTATATAATCTTGTTTGTAATGATAATTAACGCCGGGTCGATCATCCTGGGCGTTCCTTAAAAGGGCTAATAATGCCGAGAGATTGTTGGTGCTTTGAAATCAAGACATTTCGCCTTTATTTCCATTTGCCGAGTGTCATCTGTGTCGGGTCGACGATGCAGGTCGGCGTGACCGCCCTGCTCGATAACGATTATCCGGCTTTTTGACGATACCAATCCAGCGTCTTCCGGATCGCGTCCCGGTGCGGAGTGGTGCTTCCGCCAAAGGCTCGTTTATACTTGCCATGATCCACTACAAACGGCTGCTCCGATTGATACATCACTTCCGGTAGCTCACGCATCGTGGGATCGAAGATCCCGAGCATCGATATCAGCCAGCGGGGAGCCGCCTGGATCTTTATGGGCTTCCCAAGCTCTTCGGACACCATCGTGATGAACTCGCGCGTCGTCACTGTCTCCGCGCTTGGGACAAGCCAGATTTTACCCAGCGCTTTCTCCTGCTCGCCCAAAGTGACCAACCCCTTGGCGAAATCATCGATGAAGATGTAGGTATGCGGCATATCCACGTTGCCCAACACGCTCGCCGGCTTGCCGGCCAGGGCAAACCCGAACACGCGCTCACCTAGGGAGGACTCGGTCACGCCCGGCCCGTAAAAATCTGAAGCACGGCCGATGGCCGCCCGCACTTTTCCTGCCTTATGCGCTGCCATAAGCTTCGCCGCGATCTGGGCGCGCGCTTTTCCTTTTGGTCCGGTGGCCGCATCGGGGAAATCCTCCGTAAGGGCGCCGATGAATGGGCCATAGGGGTAGAGGTTGTCGGCATAGATTAACTTGGCTTTTGTCGCTGCCGCAGCCTCGATGGCACCCTCCATGATCGGCGGGAATTTGTCCGCCCATTCGGTATAAGCAGGTTTGGCGCACAGAAAGATCGACTCGGCAGAGCGGCAGGCCTCCCGCGCGAATTCGGCGTCAGCAATGTCTGCTCTCACAACTTCGACATTTGCGGGGACCTCGGCCTTTCCACTCTTGTTGACGACCCGCACTTTTTTACCTTTGGCCAATAGTTCACGCATCACTGCCAGCCCCAGAGGCCCCGTACCGATGACAACATCCACCTTCGAGGGTGTGCTCATATCTTTTTCTCCATTTCTAATAAAGAACGAACCGAATAGTTAAGCAGCCGAACGATCGCGGCTCGTCACTTTCATTTTGGTTATTGCATCGAAATATGGCCGGCGTTTGAGCAATTTCACCACGCCATACTGTTTGGCTTGCTGTCGCCAGCCATAGATCCCTGCGAGCCGATACAGCCAGCCCGGGATGACCGGTTTAGCCATCAGATCCACCGCCGCGCGTTGGATGCTGTTTCCATTCGCCAGCGCTTCGGCTGCCATTTCGAGCGATCCTTTGATCGAAATGGCGCGTCCATCCAGTTCGGCGATCGGCGTGCCATTTATCATTCCTTGTCCTGCACCAAGCGCCAACGAACCGGCCCAATCGAAACCCGCTTGCCGGGCAAACGTCTCGCAGATCGCCAGCGCAGCCGCATTATGATGTGCTTCGGGAAAGCCGCAGTTGACGATCGCCGCGAAAGACTGCCGCTGGGTTCTTTCCTGACTTGATCTGTGCGCGGCGATGCGTTCCAGCGCCTCAATGACCAGCGCGGGCAGCGAGTCCACGTACAGCGGGAAAGCCAGCAATACCAGGTCTGCCTCATCGACTGCTTTCAACAGGGCGCGCATCCGCTCAGGCGATCGCACGGAAGTGTGGATGTAAATGGTTTCAGTCTGGATATTGTGCATGTTCAATTGCTCAAAAAGATAGCCGCCCAGCGCATAAGAGCTGCTCTTGCGTGTGCGCGGACTCCCGACAAGCAGCAGCGCACGACGGATCGGATTTATTTCCGAATTTGTTCCAGGGTTTTCGGGCAGGCTTGCTGGCTTGGAAGACTTGCCTTTCTGGAGATCGCTTAGCCAACCATGCACCGACCTGTTGATCTCATCGTCAGACTGACTCGCAGGGACTAATCCCGTTACCGCTGTCTTTGCATAAAAATTGATGGCATTGCGCCAGGTTAAATACCGGAATACTGCCTCGGCTTGCACGTCGGGGACATCCTGCCAGCCGATCGCAAGGAAGTCGGGATATTTGGCATAGCGCTTTTGGTGGTGCGTTTCACCGTTGACTTGCGCAAAGAAGGGCGAGATGTTTTGGATCTGGTGGTCGACCATCCGCTTCAGGCCGGAGGAATAACCTCCAAAGGTCACCGGCGTAAGATAGATCACCAGGTCGCCCTGCATGATGGCTTCGGCGATATCGCGGTTGTCGTCATCCACATTACATACACCTGGGTTGCGGATCCAGCAGAAGAAGTCGCCGGCGCAGTTTCCTATTTTCTTTTCCCTGAGCAGGACATGCTCGACCTCCCAGCCGCTGGATCGTAATTCAGACATTGTGGCTGCGCAGACGCGCTCGCCGGTAGTGTCATTGGCTTGCGAACCGTTCAAAATTACTGCCTTCATGGGTTTACTCCTTGATGAACTGTCGATTGATGGAATCTATTTCATAGATATACAGGGCATCGCCGTTCGCACCGAAGGGGGGCAAATTTCGAGCGATCTCCAGCGAGACGATGCCGTGCACGCGCGCCCAGATCAACATGGATATGGATAGGCTCAATAGATCGACCTCGCCCCCGTAGGTTTTCCACATTTCAAATTGTGTCTTGTAGCTGGAGGAAACCTCCGGGAAACCTTCGGACTTCAATTTGCCTGCCGTGCGCAAGGCCTCCACCACACTGACCAGCGCGCTCAAAGAGCGCGCCGCCGACGGCAGGATTTTTTCAAGCGGCGGCTCGTAGCCGGGGATGATCGTCCCAAAGATCAATTGATAGCGCTGCGCATGTGCAAGCGCCCAGGCGCGGTATGCCAGACCGATGGCATTCATCCGCTCCTTAAGGTCGTTTGCCGGGACCGCATCGCGCGCCTCGATTTGAGAATCGCCGAACGATGTGTATGCGTCGATGATCAGCGCGGTCACTAGCTCGTCGCGCGAAGGGAAGTAGTTGTAGATCGCGGGCGCAGTGATCTTGAGGTTCCGCGCGACCGCCCGCAGGGACAGCGCCGGCGCGCCTTCTTTGGCGATCTGTTTCCATGCCGCATCCTTGATGGCTTCATGCA
>CAZPCR010000376.1:0-3521 GCA_964585035.1 uncultured Anaerolineaceae bacterium | reverse complement strand
GCTAATGAATTATAGGTCTTATATGGCCTGACCCGCAATTAGCGGACCTCCGAGGTCCACAGGTAAGGCCAGTTAGCCATTTACTTCCGTGATATAACGCGTTTCACCGCTCACCTTGATACTTTCACCTTTTTTCCTGGTGAATTCAACCGATAAGCGGGACGGGCTCCCCATATCTTCCCCCTGCAAAATATCAAAGCTATTTCCGCCCTGCCAATCAATGTCGCGCAAATAGCCCGCCAGGGCAGCTGCCGCAGCGCCGGTGGCGGGATCTTCAACTACGCCGCCAGTAGGAAATGGGTTTCTAGAGTGGATCAGACGGTTTGATTCAAACCACAGCAGGCTGATCGTGACCAGACCCTCCTGCTGCATGAGGGTCTTTACCGGATCAAAACGGTAGGACATTTCCGCGAGCTTCCTGCGGTCTTTCAAAACCAGGATCAGATGCTTTACTCCGGCGAAGGCGAATCGAACCGGATAATTCGCATCGAGATCCCTGATCGACAAACCAAACTCTTTTAATATTTTATCCACGTACTCCTGGGGAGCAGGTTCAGACCATGTTTCGGGAGACTGCAATGTGGCCCTATATACACCCGTCTCAGACCTTGAGGCGGTGACGCTGATATCGCCCTGGTTGATGTGGAATTTATAAAGGCCTTCGCCAAAACGTTCGCCCAATACCGCGCCACTGGCTATGGTGGCATGACCGCAGAATTCGACTTCCATCTCGGGTGCAAAATAACGGACTCTCCAACCATCGTCCACTTTTTTTAAAAATGCAGTTTCGGAATACCCGATCTGTTTTGCGGTTTCGAGCATTTCCTTTTCAGTGGGCATCTCGTTACTAATTACAACGCCTGCAGGATTGCCACCTTTATTTTTGTAAGAAAATGCTGCAATTCGTAGTGCATCCATAATGGTTTTTCCACCTTTCGTGCGATCCTTTCAGTTTGAAGAGCCTCAGGGCGAAAAGGGGTCGGAGTACCAGCTCTATGACGCGATGAGCCAGGGAACAATGAGTTGGGTATCAAACTTTCCGCCACAGTGGATCAGGTGCTGCCCTCTGTTAATGGTACGCTTGTGCGCGAATAACGGATAATGAGCGGCATCGTGACCCTGGATATCGAGCCGGAGTGTAGTACCGGCTTCGAAGAGTGTACTCGACGGCAATATCTCGATCTCGACCGGCACAGTCTGACCTCGCGCAATTGGATCCTTCCTACGGTGAGTATGCCACGGTCGAAGTGGAGTACTGAGAGCCGGGTCGAGCTCGCGATGGGAGGCCCGAAGCCAACCTTTAGCCACACAGTCGCGAGCATAGCCGTTGTAGCCGGTAAAATAGATTTCACGCCCTGCTTTATCGAGCTTATGTAGGGTAATAAACAGGTCGGCGTCATCGGCATCTGGCGTGCTAATCCACAGCTTGAGTCGCATACCCCCTGTCAGCTCTATGTCGTGATCGAAAGTATGGCCAAAGCTTACGCGGTTTCCTCTGGCCGTCGAGTCGTACGAAACGATCGCGGCCGTCTTCGGTCTTTCCAGTACCAGCTTCATGGATGAGACCGATAAATACAATGGAGTAGGCTTGGCTGCAGCCAGGGGCCAGGTTGATTCCGCGCGAACATCGGCTTGGTACCAGGCTCGCCGTCGCTCTAATCGCACGGGCGGGATACCATTCATGGCGGTCTTCTGCTGCTTGAGGGAGAAAGCGAAGAACGCCGTCTGGACCGCTAAAGCCTCCGGGCTGTAAAAAGTTTCCCATTTACGTCGGCCATGGGTAAACAACCACTTTTGTCGTGAGCTAATTCGTTCGTAGCCAATGATGGAGCCGCGGGTATGAAGTCCATGATCGGACCAACTAGCACAAATGAGTGCAGGGACATCGATCTTTTCAAGCGCAGGTCGCTTGTCAGCCCAATAATCATCATCGAAGGGGTGATGCTCGATGTTGACCAGATAATCCTCTGCCATGGGAAACCGCGGGTTATGACCTGGTACAAGCCGCCTCTTCCACCAGGTTGTAACAAACCCTGTTTCGGGGATCCCGTCCTGGAACGCTAATTCACGAAATTGGTCCGTAACACCTTCCCACGGGCAAATGGCCTTGAGTGCCGGCGGCCGTAACGCGGCCACTCGAAACTGGGACATGGCAAGGTACGATACACCAAGCAGCCCCACGCGGCCATTACACCAAGGCTGAGCTGCTGCCCAGGCGATAAAGGCGGCATAGTCTTCTGCGTCCTGGTCGCTCAATACACCAGCCGAGCCCTCTGAGGCGTGCATGCCGCGCGCGTCGGCCTGGGCCACCACATACCCCTGGCGCACCCAATAGATTGGGTCGGGTGCTTCAAATCCCGTCCATCTCGAGCAGTTGAGTTTCCCGAAGCGAACGCCTGCCAGACGCATCAGGAGCATGAACTTGCGGTCGGGCAGGTTGTCTTTGCCGTATGGCGTGACTGACAAAATGGCCGGGCATGCTTCAGTGACGGCGGGTCGAAAAACATTGGCCGACAGACGCGCTCCGTCCGGCATCGGTATCGGTACATCGCGTTCCATGGTTATGCCGGGTGCTATCGTCTGTGCGGCAGGGATTTTCTCAACGATTTTATTGCCGGGGGGCTTACTGTCTGGCATATCTACAACACCTTGAAACTCTTGCCAGTCTCAGGGTATTCCTTATCTGCACAACTGGTTTTACTGCGGCGTTGGCTATCGTGGCATGACCGCAGAATTCGACTTCCATTTCGGGTGCAAAATAGCGGACTCTCCAACCATCGTCCACTTGTTTTAAAAATGCAGTTTCGGAATACCCGATCTGTTTTGCGGTTTCGAGCATTTCCTTTTCCGTGGGCATCTCGCTGCCAATTACCACGCCGGCAGGGTTGCCGCCTTTATTGTTATAAGAAAACGCTGCAATTCGTAGCGCATCCATTTAATTGATAATCATGCGTTTAGATGCCTTTGGTTCGATGGGCGCAATGCGTAAAATATCTTATGGGATAGATCTGCTCTATCGATAGAGCGAAACGGACCGGCGTCAGCCACATTGCAATATCATCCAAGTCGCCTCAAAGTGCTTCTTTAGTAAATCTTCATGCGGTATCCAATAATAAATTCTCCCGACATCGCCCCACATCATCTTGGCATTCTCATCAGAATCCATTTGTAAAAGTAATTCCCAATCCAGCGCCCCTGCTTTTAATAACTTGGCTCTTGGATCTTTATACCCATTAAGGTCCCCAAGGTTTAGACCATGCGATACTAATTGACATTCAGTCTGCATATCATTTTGTTGCTGCTCAGGATGACCTAATAATCGGCTTAGACAAGAACTTTCGTTAAGAAATTCCCTGACCTTTTCCTTCAAATTCCAAAACTGGTCTATCTCTTCTTTATTGGATTTTCCATATTCTAAATCAATGTATGGCGACTCCATCTCAGGTAATGTGATTGAACGATGAAATTCCACAGCACAACTTTCATATTTTCCTTCATCTGGGAAATTAGGCGGGTAAACT
>CAZPCR010000375.1:0-3523 GCA_964585035.1 uncultured Anaerolineaceae bacterium | reverse complement strand
ATCGGCGCGTCCACCAGGTTGCCCCATTCCGTCCAGGAGCCGTCATAGTTCTTGACGTTGGGATAGCCCAGCAGGTATTTCAAGACGAACCAGGTCAGGGATGAGCGTTCGCCGATGCGGCAGTACGCAATCACCTCACCGTCCGACTTTATGCCTTTGCCCTCATACAATGCCCGCAGTTCTTCGGGCGATTTGAAGGTGCTGTCGGCCTCGTTGACCGCCTGTGACCAGGGGATGCTGACCGCGCCGGGGATGTGCCCGCCGCGCGTCGCGCCTTCCTGCGGGTAGTTCGGCATGGAGATCAATTCGCCGGTATATTCTTTCGCCGAGCGTACATCCACCAGTGGCTTCTTCTTTTCTACTTGCTTAAAGACCTCATCACGGAAGGCACGGATCTTCTTATCGGGCTGTTTGGCAGTGTATTTGGTCTGGGGATAACTCGATTCTTCCTTGACGAAAGGCCGGGATTCTTTTTCCCATTTGGCGCGGCCGCCGTTCATGATTCTCACCTTTTCGTGGCCGTAATACTGGAACAGCCACAGCGCGTAGCATGCAAACCAGTTGGATTTGTCGCCGTAGAAGACAACAGTTGTATCGTTGCTGATACCCAGCTTTGAGCAGACAGCTTCGAACTGGTCCTTTGTAACAAAGTCGCGCCGCAGCGGATGCTGTAAAGTGCTGAACCAGTCTACCTGCACCGCTCCGGGGACATGTCCCATTTTGAAGAGCAGGGGGTCCTCGTCAGATTCTACGATACGAATGGAAGCGTCTTTTAGATGGTCGGCAACCCAGCCGGTCTCGACCAGGTATTCGGGATGAACGTAAGGCATGTGTTATTCCTTTTCTATTATTAAAATTTTTTTTCTAAAGTGATGAGGTCTCTGACAAATAAAAAAGCAGCCAACGGGCAACATACAAGGACGGCTAATTACCGCCAGCGCAAGTTGGGGGATGCGCGGGGTCGTCCCACTGTCCTGAGCCGTTGACTGCTTCTTCTCTGTAAAGATTCAGGAGGTGATTACGAACCCCGCCACAGACACGTGCAATGATCAAAAGGATTCATGTGGTTTGGATACTGACGTAGTTATTTTACAAATCTTACCTAATTTGTCAAGTCAATTAATAACATAGCTTTTCCATAATTACTCACCGCCATCGTAAAGAATCCGGAAAAATGGATGTAAGCGGGCGTACGCCCGCTTACATCCATTTTTCCGGAACTTTGTGTCCCAGGCTGAAAGCCTGGGACACAAAAATAACTAATTACAAAATTATACATATTGTAGATAAAGTAGAAAGCACAAAGAAAAAAGAAAAGTCTTATTCGTTTTAATTCGAATTCGCAAGGGTTTTTCTAAATCGACTCTATCCGGATTTAGTTATATTGCGTGGCTTCAACTTCAAATTCTGGTCAGGAAATTAAGAGAAGTGCCAAGTGAATTACAATTAGCTGAATGGACAGGCAAAAATATTATGTCGTTTGGAAGGGACGCAAGAGGGGAATTTTCACGTCCTGGGCGGAATGCAATGCACAGGTAAACGGATTCGTCGGTGCGCGCTACAAGTCGTTTGGGACGCGCGTCGAAGCCGAAGCCGCACTCGCCGATGTATACGTTCATTATGCTGGCAAGCCCTCTACTCTGGGAAAATGGAAGACCGCCAGGGTAAAACCCGTCCTGCCCAGCCTGTGCGTTGACGCAGCCTGCTCTGGCTCACCGGGTATTCTTGAATATCAGGGGTTGGAACTTGAAAGCGGAAAACGGATCTTTCATGCCGGGCCTTTTGCGGATGGTACCAACAATGTAGGCGAATTCCTTGCCATTGTCCGCGGTATCGATTACCTCTCCAAACATGGGCTCGATTGGCCGATCTATTCCGATTCGGAGAATGCCATAGGCTGGGTCAAAGCCGGGAAGTGCAATACCAAACTGGCGCGTTTATCCACGAACACCATGTTGTTCGAATTGATCTCACGCGCGGAGCAGGCTCTAAAAGTTTCCAAAAAAATTAAAGTCTTGAAATGGGATACCGAGGACTGGGGCGAGAACCCGGCGGATTTCGGGAGAAAATAATAAATTAAGTTCAAGTAGAGGGCGAAGTGAAAAAATCAATAACCGGTCTAATTATCGTATTCATGCTTTTCCTGGATTCATGTGCACGCGTGGTTTCTGTTCCAACAGTCACTCCTACCAGGAAGCCTGAAGCTTCTCCAACTCAAACTCAGCCCCCACCCTGGCCGGGGCTGCATGCTGGATGGATGAATTTCAAGGGAACATCCAGATTTTACAATCCAGTGTATGATCCTCAGGGTTATTTGTGGGCGGTGACTTTTAACAATGATATTTACCGCTGGGATCTTGAGACGGGTGAGTTAAAGATCTTTACCTCTACAAATGGTTTACCGGGTAATCTATACGACCTCAAAGTGTTTGATAATAAGGTTTGGGTCAGTGCAGGCAATGGTAAGATCACCTGTTTTTTGAACGGCGAGTGGGTAACTCAAACGGTGACTTCAGGTGATGTTTCTGACCTTTCCAGTACCGGGGATCGCCTGTGGGTTGGCGCAAATGATGGCATGTATTACCTGGAAGGTAAGGATTGGAAACGCTTTGACCTGACATCTGTGAGTAATCAAATCCCACCAGATAATAATTATCGGGTAGCCAGATCAAAAGATGGCTCCTTGTGGTTTTGGAAGTATGATCGGGTGTTCAGGTTCGATGGAATTAAATGGCAGGAATATCAAAATCTGCAGGGCGTCAACGACGTGATCACTTTATCAGACGGCACATTACTTTTTTTGTTTAGCGATCTGATCATGGTATTCGATGGAAAATTACTGGCGCCCATGGTTTTGCCGGGAAATCAGTATCGTTATTACATTCGATCCTCATTGCTCACTCCTGAGAAAGATCTGTGGTTGCAAATTTCTAGCCAAGACGGGTATGCATCCAATGACAGCCCAACCTATTTAATACATAACGGGAAAGTAAAAAAAATCCCCGATGTGATTTTTGAAGATTTCCCAGAACAAATAAATCGAACCCCACAGGCAATGACGCCACAAGGGTGGGTCTTCTATGGTAGTAACGACATTTATTTATATCAGGATAACAACTGGAAAAAACTTGGTACTAACCAGAGCTCAGGTATCAACCAGATGATAGGTAACAACGTGATCGGCTTCAGCCAGAATGGAAGTTTGTGGACTTTAGACGGGGAAAATAATGTGCCAATTCGATTTGATGGGGAACAAATCGAATCGGTATTCGAGGAAAATCCTGATATAGGGTATTGCTCAAAATGGATGATCGATCCCAAGGGCACAATCTGGGGAAGAACACCAGGTGGAAATTTTCTGTGTATGTATAACCCGAACACAAAAAAATCTTCCACCATCAGACTGTTTTTCGATATTAAGGATTTTGCGGTTTCACCTGATGGTGCCCTCTGGTTGGCGTCAGGTGGGGGCTTTATTGCAAAATTGACTGATGGTTATATAAGAAGCGCCGACTTTATTGAT
>CAZPCR010000374.1:0-3551 GCA_964585035.1 uncultured Anaerolineaceae bacterium | reverse complement strand
ATGGCATTGAGAAGGTCGGGGGTTCGAATCCCCCTGGGTCCACTGGCTTGAAATTATTGGTATACAATCTAATTAACAAAGATCAGGACAGGAGTAGTAGGTCATCCCGTCAGCGAGAAGGGAAGGCAAGGTGGAAGCCCTTCGATGTGGCAGCGGGAACACAGCCCAGACCGAACTCGCCTGTCGCCCCAAAGGCGGATCTCGCCGGTGAACCAAAGTAGTCGGCGACGGAACAGCCCGTTACAGCGGCAGAGAGCGTTTGAAGTTTAAAGGTTGTAGGTTATCAACCTTCCCACTTTAAAACGAAACCGGGTGGTACCGCGGAGGAATCCTTCGTCCCTGAGTGGATGAAGGAATTTTTTTATTAACCAATTCGTTCGGTAGTTCAGAAATTGTTTTACAGAATCTGATATGTTGTGTGTGAACTTGAAACTAACGAGGTAAGAATGGCGATTGCTAAAAAGAAACCGGCTGCAAAAAAGAAAACATCCGCGAAGGCCAAAAAGGCCGCGCCTGTTAAGGTCAAAAAGGCGGTTGCGAAGAAAAAGGTCGTCGCGCCTAAGAAGACGGCCACGCCTAAACCGGCCATGAAGGTGAAGGCGGCTGTCAAAAAAGAGATGAAGCCGAAACGACAGAAGAGGGTTACACCGAGGTTTGAGCGGGTTGTTTCCAAGATCAAGGCGGAACCGTCCCGACCAGTGGTCAAGGATATCTCCTATAACCCGCGCATGCTGGAGCCAAAATGGCAAGCCAGGTGGGAAAAGGATAAGCTCTATCGCGCGGTGATCGATAACAGCAAAACCAAGTTCTATGCACTGACCATGCTGCCCTACCCGAGCGGCGACCTGCACATCGGCCACTGGTATGCCATGACGCCCTCGGATGCGCGCGCCCGCTTCAAGCGGATGCAGGGTTATAACGTCATGTTCCCGATGGGGTTCGACGCCTTCGGCCTGCCGGCCGAGAACGCCGCCATCAAAGACGGCATCCATCCGATGAAGCGCACCTACCAAAATATTGAGCGTATGCGCAAACAGCTGCGTTCGATGGGCGCCATGTTCGATTGGGAACGCTCGATGGTTTCGGCAGACCCCGAATACTACAAGTGGACAGAATGGTTCTTTATCAAGCTATATAAGATGGGGCTGGCCTACCGCAAGCTGTCGGCCGTGGACTGGTGTCCAAAGGACAACACCACGCTGGCGCGCGAGCAGGTGATCGGTGACGAGCGCGTGTGCGAACGCTGTGGCACCCCCGTCATCAAGAAAGACCTGGAGCAGTGGTTCTTCAAAGCCACCAAATATGCCGATGAGCTCCTGAACTTCGAGGGCATCGACTGGCCTGAACGAGTCAAGACCCTGCAGACCAACTGGATCGGGCGGAGTGAGGGTGCCGAGGTGCATTTCCAAATTGACCAGGGATCGGAAGCCGGAGACTCACAAGTAACGGTCACCGTATTCACAACGCGCCCCGATACGTTGTGGGGGGCCACATTCATGGTCTTCTCGCCCGAGCATCCAATGGTCGAAAAGATCACAACACCTGCGCAACGGGCTGAGGTCGAATCCTATAAACAGCAGGCTGCGCGCCAATCGGATATCGAGCGCGAAGCCGTGGATAAAGAGAAAACCGGGGTGTTCACCGGCGCGTACGCCATTAACCCGGTCAACCGGGAACGCATCCCGATCTGGATCGCGGATTACGTACTGATGAGCTATGGCACAGGCGCCATCATGGCCGTCCCGGCGCACGACGAACGCGATTTTGCCTTCGCACGCAAGTTTGGCCTGCCCATCATACCGGTGATCCAACCGGAGGGAGCTCCCGCCGCAGACGGAGCCGTCATGGAAGCCGCTTATGTAGGCGACGGCGTGATGGTCAACTCCGGCCCGTTCAACGGGACGAAGGTCAACACCGAAAAAGGTCGCAAGAATCCTGGCATTGCAGAAGTGATCGATTGGCTGGCAAAACAGGGTATCGGCAAGGAGTCGGTTAACTATCGCTATCGCGACTGGCTGATCTCGCGTCAGCGTTATTGGGGCGCGCCCATCCCGATGATACATTGTGAAGAGCACGGCTGGAACCCGGTTCCCGAGGATCAGCTTCCGGTACTGCTGCCCGAAGACGTAGAGTGGAAGCCTACCGGCCAGAGCCCGTTAAAGCTGCATCCCACCTGGAAGAACACCACCTGCCCGGTGTGTGGCGGCCCGGCGGTACGAGAGACGGACACGATGGATACTTTTATGTGCTCTTCGTGGTATCACCTGCGTTATCTAAGCCCGCATTACGACAAAGGTCCGTTCGACGAAGCCGAGTACAACTATTGGATGCCGGTGGATATCTATACCGGCGGTATCGAACATGCCACCATGCACCTGCTATACACACGCTTCTTCCATAAGGCCTTGCGCGATGCGGGAATCACCGAAGGAAGCGAACCGATGCTGCAGCTCCGCAACCAGGGCATGGTGCTGGGCGAAGACCATGAGAAGATGTCGAAGAGCCGCGGCAACGTAGTGGCGCCCGATGTGCTGGTCAATAAATACGGCGCGGACACCGTGCGCGCCTACCTGATGTTCTTCGCGCGCTGGGACATGGGCGCGCCGTGGGACTCGCAGGGCATCGAAGGGACGGTGCGCTGGATGCGCCGCGTGTGGTTGCTGTTCACAGATGAGGCATCCTCGCGTGGAAATTCGAAAACCGTCCAGCAGAGCGTATTGAGGGATTTGCGCCGAAAGGTCCACCAGACACTGAAGCGCGTCACACGCGACTTCGAGACCTTTGAGTTCAACACCATCATCTCATCTCTGATGGAACTGCTCAATGAAATGTACAAAGCGCGTGAGGCCGGCGCAGTAGGTACGCCAGAATGGAATGAGGCGGTTGATATCTACTTGAAGATGCTGGCACCCGTCTGTCCACATATTGCCGAAGAGCTATGGACGGAGCAACTGGGGAACCCCTATTCGGTCCACCAGCAGCCCTGGCCTAAGGTGGATGAAGATGCTGCGAAGGAAGACGTGATCGAAATCCCCGTGCAGGTCAACGGCAAAGTGCGCGCCCGCGTCACCGTGGCCGCAGAGGCTAGCGAGGACGAGATCAAGGCCGCTGCGCTGGCTAACGAGGCAGTGCAGAAATACCTGGAGGGCAAGCCGCCTAAGAAAGTCATTGTGGCGAAGGGACGGCTGGTAAGTGTGGTGGTGTAGGGATATAGAAAGTAGTAAGTAGATAGAGAAACGGCGGAGGACTTTCTGAAAGGAAAGTCCTCCGCCGTTTTGTTTTATTTCTTGCTTATTACACTCGGTGATTATCGATCTTATCGAATGTCGCGCCAAAGACATATTCGTTCCCTTTTATTATGTTGTGAGGGAAGCCAAGGTCGATGGCGCTGACCTCGTCAAGGCGTTTATATTGTTCTTCAGTGAGCGACCATTCGATGGCATCCAGGTTGTCTTTCAACTGTTTCTCATTACGCGCTCCCAGGATGGGGATCACAAGGGCGTTGGGATTTTGTCTAACCCAGTTGATGGCTACCTGTGACATGGGCTTGC
>CAZPCR010000373.1:0-3556 GCA_964585035.1 uncultured Anaerolineaceae bacterium | reverse complement strand
ACCATAACATCCTGCATGTCCATAATGTTGCCGACCGTGTAGTGGTGATCGACCGTGGCAAGGTTGCGGGTGAATTCGAAACCAAGAATATCAGCCTGAACGAGTTGATGGATAAAATGGTCCGCGTTGCAGAAACCGGCAAGCTCAGTTAACTTATCAATAAGGATGGATGTAATGAGTACTCCAGACAAGTCGGTAACACCAGAAGTCAATCAGCACTATAAGCCGCCCTTCACTTTCAGAAGATTTATCCGCTCGAACAGCGCCCAACTTGGAATCCTGAGTGTATTTGTAACCCTATGGCTCATATTTATCGCGTCTGCGCCAAGGACCTTCCTGGCCCCACAAATCTACTCTGCCTTCATGTCTTCCACCCCCTTCTTTGCCATCATGGCCATCCCCCTGACCATTGTGGTGATCGCGAAGGAGATGGACCTCTCGTTCCCATCCATCATGGCCATGGGCATGGTGGCGTTCAACTTTACCTATGGTGCTACAACCTTTATCCATAATACGACCATCCAGGTTTTCCTGGCCCTTGTGGCTGCCCTGCTAACCGGAGCGATCATCGGCTGGCTGAATGGATATATCATTGTCAAGTTCGGCATCCCTTCACTCGTTGTCACCATCGGTACACAATTCCTGTGGAGTGGTGCAGCCCTGGTGCTTACTCAAGGCGCAAATTTCTCCCTGGAATATATTAAAGAGACCTTTTTTTACAACCTGTTTGTCGGTAAGATCGGCCCCTACTTCCCCATGCAAATGTTTTGGCTGATCGTAGTCACAATCCTGGGCTGGGTGCTACTGAACCGGCACAAGTTTGGCGCGCACGTCTACCTGATCGGAGACAATATCAACAGCGCAGAACTGATGGGCATCAATACCGGACGCGTCCGTATCCAGGTTTTCATGCTGGTCGGCGTGGTCTCCGCCTTTGCCGGCATACTTGCCAGTTTTTACGTGGCTTATTTCTGGCCCACCCTGGGAGGCGGTTTTTTGCTCCAAACCCTGGCTTCCGTGTTCCTGGGCGGTACATCGGTACTGGGCGGCGTGGGCACGATCCTGGGAACGTTCCTGGGAGCTTTCATCATCGGCGCCATCGAAGCTGCAACCGTTGCCATTGGTTTGACAGGATTCTGGACCAATTTTATCTATGGATTAATTATCGTACTTTCGGTGATCATGCACACTTACCTGCGTAAGCGAGGAGAGTAATAATCCAGCCGGGCGCTCCCCTCCTTGCTTTTTGCCTCGACGGTAAAGGAATGAGGGAGGGGAGATTATTTCTATGACCCCTTTTTATCGACGAGATCGATCTTCCAACCATCCGTAACCTTGATCGAGGTACTGTTACCAGGCCAGTAGAGATGTGTCCAGTAGTCACCGCCTCGCAGCACAGACGGGTTCGCCCCCTCGGTGATCATAATGTGATCCGGTGTATAGTGGGCAAAATACCGGTCGCGGTTGGTCAGTGTCCGTCCCAGGGTGGGATCCAATGCAACCCAGCCAACAGAGGGCATGTACACGTCGGGCCAGGCATGTTCGGTTTTAGCGAGGGCATTCGTTCCCTGGTCCAGGTACAGGATCCCTTCGAAATAGCGTGCCGGAATGCCCTGCGCCCTGCTAAGCGCCACCAGCAAATCGGAATATTCGGTGCAATCGGCCCCCATCGGCCCGAGAGCCGCCTGCGCTCCCCAATTCGCTCCATTGTAGGTATAGACCAGCGTATCGCCGATGTAATCATAAAATGCCCGCACCCTCTGGCAAACCGTATCTTTGCCCTGCGACAATTTGGTGGCGAGAGCTACGATCTGGGGATTTGCGGATTCGATATGAAGTTCAGGTTGGTTGAACACATCCGGCAATACCCCCTGGCAGACTGATAAATCGTATGCCAATTCGTTAACCGTTACGTGGTAATTAATCGTTACTGTCTGGGTCGTCCCAGCGGGCTGCCCGGAGAAATCGAACTCAGCATAATGGTTGCCATATTCGTCAATCAAGATCTTATAAGCTTTGGGGGAAACTTCCATGGACTGCACCTGCTGATAGGGAGGAAAATCCCGTATCAGCGCCACCCAAAGATTCTGCTTCTCCGGCTGACCCGCTCCTTCATTTACGAGCGTAAATTGTTGTTGAACAAGGTATTCGCGCTGCCCCAGGACCGTCACATGAGGGCCCGGGGTTGTACTGGCAGGGATCGAGGAATGCGCCCCTGGCTGACATCCCGGCAAGAACACCAATAAGGTGAAAGACAAAAACAATCTTATGATAAAGCTTTTTATGGTACCTCTATCCGAACCAATTGTATAACATAACGATCAATATCGCAAAAAGGCCGCGATCATTGTGTCATTCTTTATGGTATTGATCCACCCGGGAGCCGTGCCTCCGGAGGACGCCAAATGGACGTAGCACTTTTATTGTTTTCCAAAAACGTTTCGGGTAGGGAATGAGGAAAAATGAACTCTCGTGAAAGAGTAATGCAAGCCCTTAATCACAAGGAACCCGACCGCGTCCCGATCGACCTGGGCGCCACGATCGTTAGTTCCATCACCAACCGGTCTTACTTTGAACTTACCCGCCAGCTCGGCATACCCGTGGAAGAAACCAGGCTATTGGACTATATCCAGCAGCTGCCGTATGTCAACGAGGCCCTGATGCAGCGCTTCGATGTGGACTTTCGTATGGTGCAATTGCCTGCTGCAACGACCAGTGAGGTGGATATTTTTGAGGAAGGCGATTATTACGCCTTCATCGACCGCTGGGGTTCGAAGCTGCATAAGCCGAAAACGGGAGGTTTTTATTTCGACTGGGTGGACTTCCCGATCAAGGAACCCACGATGGCCGCGTTGGATGCCTATCGCTGGCCGCGACCCGACTCGGTAGAGACCAATGCACGACTCGGTCAACAGGCAAAGCATTTACATGAAAACAGCGAGTATGCCCTGGTGGGCAGTGCGGTGATCGGCGGCGGAATTTTCGAGCAGCCGGCGCGCGTGATGGGTATGCAGAATTTTCTAATGGCCCTGGTGAGTGAACCGGCTTTTGCCGACCGACTCATGGAAACCATCACCGATATTTACATCGAGTCCTGTAATACCTACCTTGACCAGGTGGGCCCGTACATCCAGGTCTTTACCTATTGGGACGATTTGACCGGACAAAACGGCTGGATGATCAGACCGGAATTGTATCGAAAACTGGTCAAGCCAAAGCAAAAACGTTTGGTGGAAGCCATCAAGAAGAAGACGGATGCCAAGTTGTTCTATCACTGCTGCGGGGCGATGCGAGACCTGATCCCCGACCTGATCGATATCGGTTTCGATATCATCAACCCGGTACAGGTTTCAGCGAGGGGTATGGATACGAAAGCTCTGAAGACCGAGTTCGGCCGGGATATTGTTTTCTGGGGTGGAGGGGTGGACACACAGCGCGTATTGCCATTCGGCAAGCCTGAGGAAGTGGTGGACGAAGTGAAGCGCCGCATCGACGACCTGGCGCCGGGCGGCGGCTTTGTGTTTGCCGCGGTCCACAATATTCAGGACATGGTGCC